>CAZDZB010000083.1:0-10233 GCA_964509795.1 uncultured Christensenellaceae bacterium
AACTGTTATATTAAAATTACGAACTTTGAGTGTGCAAAAAACTTGACAGGTGCAAAGGAATAGGGAAGAAGGAAAAAGGAAGAAGGAAAAGGGAAGAGGGAAGAAGGAAAAGGATAAAGAAGAGGGGAAAAGTAACTTGCAAAATGGAGATTAGGGCAGGCAAATGAGAGTATGGAGGGGGAAAAGGGGAAGGGTTGGGCAGAAGAATGGGAGCAAAGGGGAAGAAAACGGAGGCAAAGAGAGGCAAAAGTGGAGCTGGCTGGAGACAAATGGACGATTACATTTTTAACATGCAAAAATGGGAATAATAGTATATAATGTATTTATAAAGGCATTAATGTTTAAATTCGCATAAATGGCAAGTATAAAAAGAAAAGGCGGAGAATATGAAAATAAAGGAATTACATATTAAAGCCGGCAATTCTAATTAGCCTGGTTGTTGTCCTGACAGGCTGGCCACAGTAATAATTCAGGGGTATTTTTGGTACGAGTTCGAAGGGCTGTATGAGATATTAACAGACTTGGATATAGGTGAATGATAAAGGGAGAGTGAATATGAAAAATAAAACCAAAATAGCATTTCTGCAACTGGCGCTTGCCGCCATAATAATATGCGCAGGCGCATGCGCCCAAACGGAAAGCGCAGATGACACAAACCAGGAACTCACCGAAAAAATCGGCGGCAAAAGCATTATGCAGGTTATTGTAAATGATGTGGACATGACCAACACAGTGGATGAGGAGTGGCTGATAGAAGAAATACTAAACAGCGAAGAAGAAGAGATGCCGCAGGAAGTAATAGCGCTGGATCTTACGGTGGAGCTGAAATTCAGCGACGGCACATCAGCCTATTTGAATCTGCTTGATGACGCAAGGTACATTTATTCAGTTAAATTTGATGACAGCCGCTATATATTAAAAAACAAAAGCGTATCCGACTGGCTTATAGGCGCACAGGACTAAGCAAGAAAAACATAAACTTTAAAACACTTTCCGCGGCAATTAAAAGGAAGGTGTTTTTTATTTGGACTAAAAGAAAATAAAGAGGTGGGAAATGACTGTTGGTGAGCTGAAAGTAAAACTAAGCGCGGACGCAGGCGAAATGGAAAAGGGAATAGCAGGCGCGAAAACGGCACTTGAGAGCATGGAGCAAAGCGGCAAAAAGACTGCGGGGAAGATTGCATTGATAACCAAAGGCATAGCAGAAAACATAAAAAGCGAGAGCCCCAGCATAAAACAGGCCGGAGCTGAGATGTTCGGGGCGCTGGATGGGGCATTGCCCGGCGTGACAGAAGAGATAATCGCATCATCAGGCTCAATGATAGAAAGCGTGATTGGCAGCCTGGCGGGATACCAGGGGGACATGGAAGGCATCGGGGCCAACCTGATGGAAGGCGTTGGGATGGGCATAATACAGTCATCATCCGCCCTTAAAGAGCAGATACAGAGCATGGGGCAAAGCGTGCTGACAGAAATAAAAAATGTGTTCGAGATAGCGTCGCCGTCCAAGAAAACGGCGTATTTGGGGCAGATGATAGGTGAAGGCCTGGCATACGGCATTGCAGAGAGCATAGGAAAAGTAAACATGGCTTCACAGAGCATGTACAGCGCCGCAACCCAGGACGCAGGCGCCAGCAATTACACATATAACACATACAACAGCACATACAACGCAAACTCAGGCATAAATGACAGCGTGAAAATGGCCGACTTTGAAAACAGGCTGAGGAGAGCATATGGTTAAGATAACATATATTAACGCAAAAGGGCAGTTGATGGAAATGAGCGCAGTGTTCCCGTACGTTCTGGGCAGGAGCTCAGGGCTTTCGGGAAACGAAGTGAACACACAGCTTAGCAAAGGATACAGCCAGAATGGCAGCTATTATTACGGGACGCTGGAAAACGCCAGGGTGATAAGCCTGACGGTATATTTCAATTATGAAACAGACGCGGAATGCAGGCAAAAGCAAAAAGAAATAGCAGGAATATTTAACCCAAGGCTTGGAATGGGGCAGATAATATATGAGGACGCAGCGGGCAAATACATAATCGGCGCTGTGGTGTCGTTAAAGCCAGTGATTTACAAAACAGAAAGTGACTCAACCAGCATGTCAAAGGCATTCGACGTGGTGTTCACATGCCCAAAACCCGACTGGCTCTCATATAAACCCAAAAACCTTAAGATGAACGCATTGATAGGCGGGCTTAAGTTCCCCATGGCATTCCCCATAAAATTCGCCGAAACCGGAACCGGGGGATTAATAGAATATGAGGGAGACAACCCGGCGGATATAATTTTTGATTTCCGTGTGGCAGAGGGCGGAGAGAGCATGGCAAACCCAAAAGTCACAAACGGAAACGGGGCATACATCGAAATAGAAAAGACCATAAACGCAGGGGAGAAGATATTGGTGGACACCAACCCGGACAAGCCGTCAATAGTGTTTGTGGACACAGATGGAAACAAAAGCGACGCATGGGAATCGCTGGTGTGGGGGTCAGAGTTTTTCCAGTTGGAGCGAGGGGAGAATATCTTTACATTCACCGCTGCAAGCGGCGACCCGGAGGTGTATGCGACGTATAGGGAGCATCACTGCGGAGTTTAGGGGGGGGGGATAGTGAAAAGTGAAGAGTGAAGAGTGAAGAGTGAAAAGTGAAAAGTGATTGGGGAGAAGGAATAAGGAGAAGGAAGAGGGAAGAAGAGGTTTATATTAAAAGATTTTAAATTTAATCTTGCATAATATATTTAAATGGTATATAATAATATTACCTAACAGGTAATATATTATGGAGAAGCTATGGAAACGCGATATGCTGACGCAAGAATAAAAAAGCTATGTAAATCCCTAGATACGGCTAAAAAGAAATATAATAATGAAATAGCGATAAGTTTGCATGGTGCAATTAATCTCTTGGAAAACGCAGAAAATCTCAATGATATTCGCAAGTTTAAAAAGTACAGATTACATCCTTTAGAGAACAAAAAACACGATGATAGAAGAGGACAATTTTCTATCACTTTGGCGAATAGTGCATATCGACTGATACTGTATCCGATAGATGAAAATGGTGAGAAATGGAACGGAGAAAATGAAAGCGTTGGCAACATTTATTTAATAACGAACATAGTAGAAATTATGGAGGTAGTAAATTATCATGACTAAAAATTTAATAATTGAATATAATGATATTATAGCCTTTCATCCAGGGTATTATGTTCTACAGCAAATAGAGGCTTTAAACATGAGCCAAGAGCAGTTAGCTATACGTATGGATGTTTCGGCTAAAACCGTAAGCAAACTAGTAAATGGGCTTACACCAATGACTGTAGAGTTAGCAAAAAAAATATCTGCAATGTTTGGCACGTCGATTACATTGTGGATGAATCTGCAAACTAAATTTGATGAATTATCTTGTGAAATTGAATTAAGCAAGGAACTAGACAGAGAAAAAGAAGTTTTGTACGAGATAGATTATAAATACTTTGTGACTCATGGGCTATTAGAAAGTTCTAGGTCAACAATCGAAAAGATAAAAAATTTACGTGCTTTACTTAATGTGGCAGACCTGAATATTTTAAGGAATCCGGATTTGTTAGCTATATATAAAACGTCAAGTGCAAAAATAAATCACAAAAACATTATTCCATCTAATACTTGGCTTCAAATTGTTATGAATAAAGCGAACGAACTTGAGACAGGAAATTATGATGAAAAAAAAATAAAAAATTATTTGAATGAAATTAGAGCAATGACAGTAAAACCACCTGATGAATTTTACCCACGTTTATTAGAAGTATTTAATGATAGCGGAATCAGATTTATTATTATGCCGCATTTAAAAAATTCAGGTATTAATGGAGTTACAAAATGGTTGAATAAAGATAGTCCGGTAATAGCTATTAATGATAGAAGGTATAGCAGTGATCTGTTTTGGTTTGCGTTATTTCATGAATTAAAGCATGTTATGCAAAGAAAAGTAAAAAAAGTGCTGATAACATGTGATAAATCTTTGGAATTGTCGTGTGAAGATAGAGAATATGAAAAGGAAGCAGATGAATTTGCCAGAGATTTTTTGATAGATAGAAAGGAATATAAGAAATTTATAAAAGACGATATAACAGGAACATCAATACTGAAGTTTGCAGAAAAGAACGAAATACATCCTGGAATAGTAGTAGGCCGACTACAACATGATAAAATTCTTAATTATTCACAATATAATAATTATAAAACAAAATACAAAATAATATTTAATTAATATAATTATACATTGTATATTATTTAAACAGATAAAGAGCAAAGTTTGTAGACCAATAATTTATTTAACAATCACACCTTCGGGTGTGTTTTTTTATGCGAAAAAACAAGAGGGATACCTAAGGGAGAATCCCTTAGGCGGAGGTTTGGAGGCAGAGCCTCCATAATAGGAAAGGAGAAAACATGGCAAAATACACAGGATATTTTGATGCGGTGGAGGGCAGCCCCAATTACGACAGCGGGGAATTTTCCAGGGCGCTGAACATGATGTTTGACGGGGCGGCGCCGGGATATTTAAACGAGCTGGAAGTAAGCCAGGGGACAGGGATGCAGGTGGTAATCGACAGCGGCGGAATGATGAGCAAAGGCAGGTACTTCATAAATGATGAACCGGCAGATGGTGCATCGCCGGAGACATTGGCTGTGGACGCGGCGACGACAGGATATTTGCGCAAGGACAGAGTCGTGGTGGAATTTGACGTGGAAAACGCCGCAGCGCAGATGAAAATAGTGAAGGGCGAAGAGGCAGCAGCAGACCCTGCGCTGCCTGAACTAAGCGACAGCGATTCGTTGTGGCAGGCACCATTAGCCATTGTGAACATTAGCGGCGGCAGCATAACATCAGTTGAAGACGACAGGGAAATATACGGAGCAAGGACAAAAAGCGACACGCCATTCTGCATGGCAAAAAGAGGCACAAGCAACCAGGTGAGCGGCACAAATGTGGAATTTGAAACGGCGGTTACAGACACGGACGGTATATGGGATGCGGCGAACCCGGACAGGCTGACAGCACCCGAAGACGGGGATTACATTATGGCCTATGACATAGCATTCACCACCACGTTGACAGGGTATGCCCAGGCTTCTGTGAACATAAACGGAGCGGGGCAGATATTAACTAGGGCATACTGCAACGGCAGCAACGCCTTATTAAAAGGCAGCCATGTGTTCAGAATGGCAGCGGGCGACTACATTACGCTTGGCAGCCCCATTGCACTGAATTCGTCCAATTACGTCCGCAGCCTGGAAGCCAACGTGACATTTAAGAAGATAAACTGATGAATATTAGAATACTCAACAATGACCTGACCCAACACGGCATAGCGGCGGGGTTTGAAAGCCTGGAGTTTGTGCGGGCGTTTAACACCAAGGGCAGGTTCGCACTGACGATAAACGCAAACAACGCCACGGCGAAATATATACAGACAGACAAGATAGTATATATCGACGCTGACAAAATCGGATATATAGACAAAGTAACGCTGGAGCGAAAAAGCGACAAGTCGGAAGAATATATAAAGGCCGAGGGAGTGGAGATAAAAGACAGGCTGGGCAGGATAATTTATCCGGACGCATCACTTGACACGGACAGCTACACAGGGCAGAGCACAGAGACCATAGTAAAGAGCCTGATAAACAAAAACGCAGGGTATTTGGCATCAGAAGAAAGGCAGATACCAAATTTGGTAACGGCGGTGGATCAGGCGCGGGGAGGGCTGATTGACTATTCGGCAAGGTATAAGGATTTGTCGACGGAAATATATTCATTGCTATCAAGCAGGCAGATGGGGCTTAAAGCAGCAATTGACTTTGATACACAGCAGATAATATTCGACGTGGCAGAGGGAAACGACCTTACTGCGCAGGAAGGGCAGGCAGGAGGCATTGCGCTGTCTCTGGAAACAAAGACAGCCCTTGAAATAATAGACACTGATGACAGGCTAAGCTACAAAAATTTATCGGTGACCGCAGGCCTTGGCGAGGGCGCTAATCAGGAAATATTAGAGGTAGGCACAACAGGCACAGGGTATGGCAGAAGGGAAGTTTTCACCGACGCAAGAGACATACAAAGCAATGATGAGCTGGCAACCAGAGGTGCGCAGAAGCTGGCGGAAACATCAAAAACCAGAGCGGTGAGTGCCAGGGCAAACAGCCTGGGAGCGTACAACATAGGAGTTGATTACACGCTGGGGGATTTTGTGAGTGTGCAGACAGCGTCCGGTCTTTATGACGCGCAGGTGGTCAAGCTGAAATACAGTTACGCAAAAGATGCTGTGCCCACAGTGGATGTGTCGCTAAACTTTGACGCTGAAGACATTCTTTTAAAAGACATTGCCGCAAAGCACATGGACTATGACGCACTGCTGGCATCAGGAAAGCCATCAGGGAAAACAATAGCGGAATATGAATTCACGGATTCAAACCACAGCTATATAGATTTTGAAAACCTGAGCATAAACCAAAGCGGCGGAATTTTTCAGATAGCCATATTCGGAGCTTGCGGCGCCGGACTGGGCAAGGAAAACATAAATTTAGAATACAATGGCATATCATCAAGTTCCGGTTATTTGTATCATTATGATATATTCTACAATTCCGCATTGTCAGCATCAAACGGCACAGGCGCATTAATAGGCCAGCTTGGGGACATGGCATCAGTATGCAATATAACTGTAACTTTGCAGAATGGATACCCTGCGAGCTTCGGCAAAAGCGGATACTGGGGGTCAGGCTCAATTTACCGGCGTGAGGCGTTTGTCAGCCAGTTTTATTCCGTATCGCAAAGCGACATTACATCATTAAGGATGAAAATGGCGTCAGGCAATTTCGCAAGCGGCACAAAGATAAAGATTTACGAATTGGGGTAATCAGATGAGTAAAAAAGGAATAAAGGTAAACGTGAAAACTGGCGAAGCGGCCGAAACAGAATATGAGATGGCACAGGAAGAACAGGCATTGACAAAAGAGCAGAATGAGAAGGAACAGCTTTGGCAGAAATTTTGTGAGGAAAAAGCAGACAAGGAAAGCCAAAAAGAGCAGGCAGAGTTTGAGCAGTGGAAAAAAGAGAATAATTATTAGACAACAGACGAAAGGATAGGAAGATGACAACTGAATTGGCTGTGGCAATAGTGGCCGTAGTCCCGACACTTGCAGGGCTATGGACAGGGCTATTGACAAACACGGGCAACAAAAGGCTTAAGAAAATGGAAAAGGATATGTCGGTATGCAAGGAGGCAAGCTTCGCCTCATTGCAGGCACACGTGGAGTCGGGCGCAAACGGAGACGTAAAGCAGGCATACAACAGGCTGAAGGACGTGATTTTTAAGGAGGTTATATAAAATGAAAAAAATAAGAAATTTAACGGTGTTTATGGCGGCAGTATCACTGCTGTTTTTTATTGTGGAGACATGGACGGACATTAACATATCAGAAAATGTTCAGACAATTATTGAGCTTATCGCGGGAATCATGGTGGCACTGGGCATACTTACAGACACGGGAAGCGAACCTCAGCCATTGACAAAGCAAAGCATAATTGAAAAGCTGAAATCCCCAATTGCCGTGGGCGCAATTTTTGCGCTGATCTCATACATAGCCTACAGGCACCTAGGCGCAGAACAGGCGGACACAATATTGAAGATAATAGACACAATAATTGCAGCAGTGCTGGGATTCAGCGTTTACAACAATCCAAACAACAGAGAAGCAGTGCAATAAATGGACTGGGCTAAATACATCAAACAGGCACAGGAAATGCTGATTGAGGCAGGCTATTCCGTCGGTGAAAGGGGCGCTGACGGAATATTCGGACAAAATACGCTGGAGGCATTAAAAGAGGCATTGGGCGACGCCGCAAAAACAAGCGAAGAAGAAAACCAAAACGGGGGAATATTCACCGTGGTGGAAGCGTATCCTTTTGTAAGGCAGCTTAAAATTGGCGACGAGGGCGAAGATGTGGTAAATATGCAGAGGCTTTTGCTAAAATGGCACATGGCATATTACCTGGGGCAGGCGGCAGACGACGGGATATTCGGCGGCGGCACACGCAGCGCATTGATGGAATTCCAAAAAGGAATGGGGCAAAAACCTGACAGCATTGCGACAGAAAAAATATGGAACATGCTAAACGGCGAGGCAGAGGACATATCATATTGGGTTACACCTCAGCAAAGCAGCATAGCGGGCGACGACGGCAGGCTGCCCATGGAGTGCAACTGCAACGGCAGATACTGCGACAGCACGAAAAACGCAGAGGCTGGGATAACAAGCGTGGGGCTTTTGATATTAATTGAAAGAATACAAAAGGCTTTGCGAGAGAGGTTCGCCAGGGAGGATATATTAGTGCGCCTGACAGACGACATGGACACAAGCAGAGCAGAGGACAGAAACGGCGGCAACAGGTGCGAAACGTGGAACAGCCTGCACGGCGGGGCGCAAAACAGCCAGCATACAAAGTGGAAGGCGGCGGATTTATTCGTGATATGCCCGGAAATTGAAGGCAAAGACTGCCCAAGCATACACAGCCTGTGGGAGGTGGCCGATGAGCTCAACCCTTACGGCGGCGTGGGGGAATACGGCCATAATATTCACGTGGACACAAGGGGCAGCAGGGCCAGGTGGTAGAAGGGCAGTGAATAGTGAATAGTGAATAGTTTTAAGGAAGAAGGAAAAAGGAAAAAGGAAAAAGGAAGAAGGAATAGGGAAGAGGGAACAGGTAAGAAAGAACATATAACAAGGGATAGGCGTTTTTTATGCTTTTCTGTAAGGAATTCTTTGCTTTCATAATTTTAACGAATTTCTTGCATCTCGTATCTAAGCAAAGGGTTTTACTGGTAAAAAGTATAAAAACGAAATGCCGATTAAGCGGCTTTTATCATCTCTTGAAGTTTTAACATCAAATCTTTTTCCATCACACCTTGGATTTTTGATATATATTTATCTGCAACGGAAATCCCCTGTTCGCACAATGCATAGGAATACTCATAATTTTTATTTATATAGTATTCATAGTATGCCCGCACCCTCAATCCGTTGCAGTCGTGGTCATTTGCAATCTGTCTTTTGCATTTGTCATAATATTTTTTTGCTGTTTCAGTATCTCCGGTAACACACGCAGAATGAATGATAATGTAGCAAAACCCTTGAAACGTAGCATCGTTTGACATATTAAAATTTTCTTTAAATAGATTACTGCAATATTTCATTGTATCAATATCATCACTGTCTAATGCCTTATAATAGAATTGTAAATGGTATTGCAGATTGAATTTTACATTTTTATCTATTTCAGCATCAAGTTCTCTTGGTCTAGTGATAGTTTTTTGCATGTCAGTGTTTTTGATTGATTCTATAAATTCTTTAAATTTATCTTTGTTTGATATAGTATTGCGAATGTTCCAGCCATCATTATTGTAATTTATTTTTTTAAAGGGGATTGAATAGAGTATAGCGAAAATAAATGATAAAATAGCAAGTGTTGCGAAAAAAATCCTATAGTGCTCATAACGGATTGCAATTATAGTGAATACAGCACCAGTAATTAGATTCATGATAATTCCGCCTGCTGCAAAAAATATATGGCCGTAAAAAGATTTGAAATTTGGGCTCATAAAGCAATAACCCCAAAAAGTTTTTGGAATACGCAGTTCTGCTTTAATTTTCTCGTTTTCTGAATGAATATTCAGAAATGCAATTGATAAAGAGACGAATTTATATTTTAAGATTAGTCCAATTATCAAGTGGCCTAACTCATGCAATGAAACAACAATCAGAATACATAAAGTTCCCATTAATAAATTCTTAAATACATTAAACAGTGTTGCGACTATGCCCAGTTCACCATTAGGGTTAACTAAAAATATTAATATCAATAGAAATAATAAGAAATTTATAATTTTCCCTTTTTTGTTTTTGTTCACGTACACTCTCACTTATATATTTAATAACTTATGTATTCAATAATATGACAATTACCATCTATTGTCAATAACTTGTGTCTTAGTACATAAAGAACGGGATTCATAAGGGATAACATCCCTTATGCGGGAGTTTGAGGGCGGAGCCTTCATAAAACACCTTTTCCATATTCCTTCTTCCTTATTCCTTTAAACTATTCACTATTCACTAATCACTGTTCACTATAACCCCTTCTCCCATCTCAACCATCTGGCTGTAAATTTGAGGGTCATCG
>CAZDZB010000084.1:0-10214 GCA_964509795.1 uncultured Christensenellaceae bacterium
GAGCAAGGGACTGAAAATCCCTGTGTCGACAGTTCGATTCTGTCCTGAGGCACCACTTATGATTATATGCGGGAATAGCTCAATTGGTAGAGCGTCGCCTTGCCATGGCGAAGGTCGCGGGTTCGAGTCCCGTTTTCCGCTCCATATATGGCGCCATAGCCAAGCGGTAAGGCAAGGGTCTGCAACATCCTCATCACCAGTTCGATTCTGGTTGGCGCCTCCAATTTAATACTTAGCCGAAGTGGCGAAATAGGCAGACGCAAGGGACTTAAAATCCCTCGGTTGAATAAACCGTGCCGGTTCGAGTCCGGCCTTCGGCACCAAAACAGTTTTCATATAGAAACTGTTTTTTTATTCCTCTTGTATAATTATGCTGCTTGCGCCTTTAACTATTTTTATTAATTAAACACAAAAAAAAGAGCCTTATTATATAAGGCCTTTGTGTAAATTGAATACTTTCAATTGCCATTATTTAATAAAGAAAACTCTGCCGCAGTTGTATATGTCGACATAATTTCTTTTTTTAAATGATTTTAAAATCTGCTCGCCGCTTATTGAGATATCCTCTGATACCATCATTTCAATTGCACCGATTAAATCCTCCTTTTTTATGCTCAAATCCTTATCACATAAATGAGAATTGTTTACCGATTCACCACATTGCCATTTCATTCCCATGAAGTTTTTTGTGTATTGGGAAAGACCGCAAATATTGTAAATATCGTTTTTGTTTCGGACATATTCTTTAACAAAACCATAACAAAGGTCGATTTCTTTTTCTTCCGCCATGCTCAATGAAGTTCCCCAAAGAATTTGGTCACGATATGTAATGTTTTCCATGCTTTTGCTCCTTTCCATACAGAACTGATATTTATTTGGTTTATATATAAGAGAAAAAATAAAGAGTTAAACAAAAAAAACACAATTAAAAAAAATGCATAAAATTCAACACCAAAAAAATAAATATTACGCTATGTTATATTTAAAATAAATCTTGACTTTATTAATTATAAAGATATGCAATATAATTGAATAATAAGTGATACCAAAAAAGGCAGCTTGGGCTGCCTTTTTGTTTTTATATTTCAAATAATTTTATTTCGCGTCTACTGATGCCATGTGTAAAATTAAATCTACAGTTTTGTTTGAATAACCCCACTCGTTGTCATACCATGAGATTACCTTCACAAATTTGTCTGAGAGCATAATTCCAGCTTCTGCGTCAAAAATTGATGTGCGCGCATCACCGATAAAGTCAGATGAAACGACCATCTCTTCTGTGTATCCTAATATGCCTTTCATTGGGCCTTCAGATGCCTTTTTCATAGCTTCTTTTATTGCTTCGTATGTTGTTGGTGTTTTCAATTTGGCCGTCAGGTCCACAACTGAAACGTCAAGTGTCGGAACGCGCATTGACATGCCTGTTAATTTGCCGTTAAGTTCAGGAATAACAACGCCTACTGCAATAGCCGCACCTGTTGAAGCAGGAATAATGTTTCCTGATGCTGCGCGGCCGTCTCTCCAATTTTTCTTTGAAGGGCCGTCAACTGTCTTTTGTGTGCCTGTTGTTGAGTGGATTGTTGTCATCAGCCCTTCTTCCATGCCAAATGTATCATTCAACACTTTTGCGATAGGTGCTAGGCAGTTGGTAGTACATGATGCGTTAGAAACAACATTCATGTCTTTTGTATATGTTTCGTTATTTACGCCCATAACAAACATAGGTGTCTCTTTGTCTTTAGCAGGCGCTGAAATAATAACTTTCTTTGCTCCGCCTTTAAAGTGAGCTGAAGCCTTTTCAGTCGTTGTGAAGATTCCTGTTGATTCAACAACATAATCCGCGCCGCACTCGCCCCATGGAATTTCAGCAGGATTCATGCATGCATAAAATTTTACTTCCTCGCCGTTAACTACGATAGCATCATCTTTCACTTCAATTTCGCCGTCGAATCTGCCGTGGATAGTGTCATATCTGAGCATATATGCCATATACTCAGGTGACATAAAAGGGTCATTTACCCCGGTAACGATGATATCAGGATTTTGTATTGCTACTCTGAATACCAAGCGGCCAATACGGCCAAAACCATTAATACCGACTTTTGTTGCCATTTATAGTTCCTCCAAAAATTTAATATTTAAACTAAAAAATAAATAATTATTAGTTCGCTTTCGTCAATTGTTATTATACATAAAATTACACTATCTTACAAGCTAAACTATGTATTTTAGTAAATTCTAACAAATAATATGCACTTTAAATAAGCATAATATTCATAAGTTCATCATTCGCTTTCAACAATTCTTATTCCCCAGGAAAACCATGCGCCGTACCATCCGTTTTCGCTGGCCATTGTTTCGATTACTACTGCCCTTTTGCTTAAGCTTGAATCGGCATGTATAAAGTATCCGTCTCCTAAGTAAATGCCTGCATGGTCAGCTAGATTGCCATCGGTAAGAAGTGTGTCAAAAAAGACTAAATCACCGGGCCTCAAATCTTCTCTGCTGTAAATTTTTATTCCATAGCCATCAAATTGAGCGAATGAGGAATCAGAAAGTTTATAACCTGCAAGTTCATAAATATATTTAACAAATCCATCACAGTCAAATTCATCTGGCCCCTGCCCTCCGTATACATAAGGATATCCCAAATATTCCTGTGCAAGTATGGCTATTTGCTCTCCGGTTACCAGGTGATCCGCTGAAAACTCATATGACGCCTCAATGGAAGTCAAAATACGCCTGGCTTCCTGTTCTGTTATTGCATCTTCTGAAAACAAAAGTTCCTGAGTCGGGCTGTCTGCAATGCCGCTTGATGTGATTCCTGATGCTTTTTGAAAATACAATACAGCATTTTTTGTTTTTGAGCCGTAATATCCGTCAATGGCAAATGAATAATATCCAAGTTCGAAAAGCCTTGTCTGCAGCGGTATCACAATGTCTCCTGCTGTGCCGGGAAGCAAAGCGACAGAGCTGTAATCATCAAAAAGTTTATTCCAGGTCTCAGTGTCAACCTCACCTGTCACCTCAAGCGAGCATGAGCCTTGAAAAGCCGAAACCGCACTTTGGGTTATTGAGCCGAAATAGCCGGTTATATAATCATAATCATAAAAACCCAGCTCTTTTAACCTAAGCTGTATCTGATAAATTTTGGTGCTTTCCATTCCGATTAAATATATATTATCATCATCAGAAACATAATGTTCATATCCGCCTTCTTCAAGCAACGCAGCCCAGGTTTCATCCCCGGCTATTCCATCTATCCTAAGTCCGTTATCCGCCTGAAAAGATTTAACGGCATCTTCAGTTATTTTGCCGTAGTAACCCGTAATTTCTTCATAGGTAAAATAACCTTTATCTTTTAATATCTGCTGAAGAGCGGCTACACTTTCAGAGTCATCCCCTCTTTTAAGCAGATTTCCGTCCGCATAAGTAGCGGAGCTATACAAAAATATCAAAATAAATGCTGTAATAATTATTTTTGATATTATTCTTCTTTTCATTATTCCTCCGAATTATATCACTTCAAGTCGACATATGCCTTAGATATATAAGCAAAACCGCCGGCATAATCAATCTTATAGAATCCGTTTTCCTCGCCAACTATAACAACGCTGGAATTATAGGCTAGAGAGCCTATTTGTTCATAAGTTAAGCCAGGGCCTTCTCTCACTCTCAAAGATGTTGCCGTTGTTACGCCTTCTTTGCTAAGCTCTGCAAAGTCAGCATTCTCAACGGAAACGTATTTGCCGCTTATCCAGCCTTCTTTACCTTCAAAGTTTATTTTGTACCAGCCGTCGTTTTCGCCCAGCAGTTCGTGCTTTGTCCCTGCTGCCACAACGCCTATTCTTGTGTAACTGGTGTTGTTTCCTGTGCGTACGCTCAAATATGAGCAGTCTACGATTGTGCCTATTGCTGTACCCGCTGAGCTGATAACCACATAATCACCGTACACATACCCTGACAGGCCGCCATATTCAATCTTGAGCCAGCCTGTAGATAGCGTTTCAAGAACCTGCAGCTGGGCTCCGTTTGGAACATATCCTAAAATTGAGGATGTGGTGTTTGCCTGGCTTCTTATTCTAAGCCTGCTGGATGTCTCCAGGCTGACCGTGCCGGTCACTACAGAACTATCCTCATCTGTGTCCTCATCAGCCAGGCTGTCGCCTGTCTCAACTTCCTGTACACCGTCGTATATAACGTAATCATCTATAACATACCCGAGTTTTGTTTCGTAGTTTATATACAGCCATCCGTCGTCTCTGTCTTCCAAAATGGTTATTACAGCGCCATGCGGAATGTAACCAATAATTGAGGCGCTTACAGAGGCATCATTTCTTATTCTCAAAAGTGATGTTCCGTCGGTGTTTACCGTTCCTGTAAGCTCATTATCTGCATTGGGGTCAGGAGTTGCAGTTGGCTCGGGTGTGTATGTGGGCGTTACCTCAGGAGTATTTGTCGCCGTAGGTTCAGCTGTAGCAGTCGGGCTAACCTCCGGTGTGCTAGTGGCAGTTGCCGTTACCTCCGGTGTTGCTGTGATTTCAGGCGTAGCTGTCACCTCAGCAGTTTCTGATGTTTCAGGCGTTACTGTAGGTTCAGCGGAAGCTGTCTCCGTCGGTTCCGGTGTTTCTGTAGGTTCCACGCTTTCTGTCACTTCCGGTGTTGATGTTGCTTCCGGGGTCGGCGTAGGTTCTTCTACTGCGTCTCCTGTTTGAATCAGATAATCAGAGGAACACCAGCCTATATTATCGTTTGTATCTATTACTTTGTACCATGAACCGTTTGATTCAATCCTTTTAACTAAAGTATCCTTTGACATTTCGCATGTTATGTTATTGGCTATAACAGGCGCTGTTCTTAAGTTTAAGCTGGAAGCTGTAACTTTATATATTCCGTCATGATAAATTACGTCAGCATATTTTAAAGTGTCTTCTTCCTCATATGTTATTTTCAAATAATCCTTGGACATATATCCCGATATCTTAAGAGACGGTATGTAAACATTGCACCAGTCATCCACCGAAATTACATATATATTTACATCAGTATCAATTGAGGTAATGACTGAATAGCTGGTAGACGGACCTTTTCGCACATTTACATTATCTGTTGTTGTGCGGGCCGTGACCAATGGAGTATCTATTGCGTCAGGCAAGTTATTTTCAGTCAAACTGAATGTTGTTAGCACTGTGCCGCCGTAATAAAACTCAAGTATATCGGTGTATACCCATCCTTCATAGGCCATTTGCTGCGCTCCGCGCTGGCTCATACCTATTCCATGCCCGTATCTGCTTGCAGCTAAAATAATCTGTTCTCCGCTTGCGGATTCACTTACACTTAGGATATTATGGTATTTTAGGTATGAAGAACTGGACGCAAAGGCTTCCTGAAGCGCTGAATAATTCAGCGTTACTGTCACTTTATGCCCTTCAACAGCTGATGTGTCGCCTTCATTTTCCAAAAGAGATTTGTCATATTCGATTCTTTCATCTAAAACATAGCCTGTAACATCTCCGCTTACTATTTTCAGCCACTCTGTTTCGCCGTCAATATATTCAACTATAGTGACTAATGTAGTTCCTGTAAGCGCTGACTCAACGCTTGAATCTAGTGACGCCTCTTTGTAAACAGATGTATACTCTTGTTCTGTTCCTGTTACTGTTCCCGGGATACTAAGCTCTTCAGGTGTCTCTTCCTGCTCTTCGTATTCTGCCATGTCTACGTAAATTTTCATTACATATCCTGTAATGTCTCCGTATTTTATAGCCAGCCAGTCGTCATCACGTATGTCATAAACGTCAAGCGTTTCACCGTTATCAATATATCCCGCTATTGAATAGCTGGTAGACGGGCCGCTTCTTATTCTCATTCTTGTTGAGGACTGCAAAGTAACAACTCCCGTTGTAATGAAAGCTAACTCTTCCTCTGCACCAACAGGAATTGTAGTGTCACCGCTGTAGTCGATTATCGCTGTAACATCAATTTTAGTGTATTGATATGAACCATCAGGATATTCTCCATAGGAAGTAGCAGGAGGCAGTGTGTGCGCGGTAACTGACTCTATTCCTTTAATAGTAATGTCAGAAACGCCCGCTGTGATGCCATCACTTTTAAGAGCATCAACCGACAAGGTGCGTATCATGCTGTCTAACCTGCTGTCTAATTTGCTTGTAGTTGTAATTACTTTTGGAAAGAAAAACTCAAATTTCGGGCTTGCGGGGTTCTTTTTGTCGTATGGGTCATCCTTTAGCACATGGTAATAGTTAACGCTTCCCCATTTGGGGACACGTGTCATAGTCTGCCCTCCGTTGCTTGCCGAATAAACACCATCAGCAAAGGTGCTGCCCCACATCAAAACCTCTCCTGCCGTAGCATTAACAGCAACAACCACCGCTGCGTCCCTATCCGGATTATATCCTTTATAAACCTGATTGCTTGTCGTGTCGACGACGTCATAAGTGTTTGATGCGCTGATGTAGCGCATGGCGTATGTCCTGGCCGCGACTGCCTGAGCTTTCAGTGCCTCTGCCGGCCACGACGGGCTCATTTCGTGAGCCACTACGCCTACAAGGTAAGTCTCCATAAAAAGAGTGCAGATTGTGTCAATATAGCTGCCGTTACGCGCAAACTTAACATCACCGGGATAATTTATCCACCCGTACGCTGAGTTGTTTATTGTCATCCAGTTTTCATCGGTATCATTCTGCGTTCTTATAAATGTTGCTGTGGCTCCAATATATGTTGTGCTTTCGCCGTCGCTTATGGCAATGCCCGTTCCTGATGTTTTTATTGTATAGCTTTTACCATTTACCAATGGGTAATAAGGGCTCTCTTTTAAATAGTAGGAGCCGTTAATTTTTATGCTGATGCTTGACACGCTGCCCATTGAAGAAAGTTTTACCTTTATATAGCTGTAATCAGCAGCGTAAGCAGTCTCTATAGGCATCACAAAACTGACAACAAGTGCCATAAGAATTATTAAGCTTAAAATCTTTTTTTTCAATCTACATATCCATCCATAACAAAAAATTATTCAGCATGTGTTTTGCTGCCGGTTGTTAATTTTATGTGATATAATAATAGCATAAAATACAAATTTAATCAATATAATCGTAATATTTTCGTAAGATATTGTGGATATGCTATCAGCTTAATTCGTCCAAAGTCAGTTTATAGCTTTCCATGAATGTATCCATAAAATATCTTACACATTGAAGGTCCAATTCATCTATTGCTTTCTTTGTGGCTTTTTCCGCCTGCACAAATTCTTTGTTTCCTGCTGTCAGTTCCTCAACGCACTTGATATATGCCGCAATTTTATCTGCTGCCTTAACTATTTTATGATTTGCATCATTGGGCTGGTCTATAATGTCCTTATAATCTTTTTGAAGCTCGTCCGGCAGCATATTTAATATTTTTTTCCCGGCCATGCTCTCGATTTTTTTATACTCTTTCATTATCTGCGGATTGTAATATTTAATAGGTGTCGGCAAATCGCCTGTTATTATTTCGCTTACCTCATGGTATGCTGCAAGAACCATAATGTAATTAGGGTCATAATTGCCGTCATAAAATTTATTCTCCACCAAAGCCAGGTTATGCGCTATCATGGCAACCTGTGTGCTGTGCTCCTGGATATTCTCCTGATATGTGTTTCTCATCAAGCCCCAGCGCTTAATGAACTTCATTCTTGATATATAGGCAAAAAAACTGCTCATACTTACCTCTTTCAACGTTTTTTTCTAATATATTATATCATATAATATTCGAAAAATATGCATAAAAAAACGGCGTTTTTATTCGCCGCTGAATATCCACGTGGATTGAGAAGTTAATATCGCCTGGCTAAGCCGGTCAATGCTGTATGTTCCGCTGTCTGTGTAAATTTCAAATTCCGAGTTATCGTTTTCTGCTTTTGATACATCATAATAATAAGCGCTGCGTACTGTCATTTCGGGGCAGGAAACAATTAAACAGTCAAAAGCCTTAGGGAAAACCGCGGATAAAATTATGCTGCCTTCTGAATCGGTTAAAAGGATCCTGCTGTAAGCAGGGTTATAATCTGCAAAATTAATCATCAGTGTGCATTGGCTGCCTGCTGATGATGCCTGTTTTGCCTTAACTTTGCTTCCGGCTGCCGCAATGATGCCGCCGTTTACAACAAAATCATTATCAAAATCAATTGCATTATTATCTTTATTATCTGACCCGCTTACCAAAAGCACTCCCCCGTTTATGTAAATGCTTCCGTTTGCGTCCAGCCCGTCACCACCTGCATTAACTGTGATGTTTCCGCCCGATATCAAAATATCCGCATTTTCATCGTTATCACTGACAGCGTTAATGCCGTCATTTGATGAGGTTATATTTATATCACCGCCGTTAACTGCTATCCTGGCGCTCTCAATTCCCTCCAGGCAATTTGTGACTGTCAGTACTCCGTTATTCATTTCAAAGTAATTTTTCGCATGCAGGGCATCGTCGCCGCTTATAATCGAAATGCTGCCGCCGTTGATGTATACCGAACTGCCGCTGTGCATTCCGTCATCATTTGTATTTATTGTTATGCTTCCGCCTGAAACTGATAAGTTTTCTTTGGCGTAAATGCCTCTGGAGCTGCCTGAAGTGCCGGTGATTCTCACACTGCCTGCCTCTATGCTTATGTAGTCGCCTTGTAGGCCGTCTTTTTCAGACGAAATAACCAAATTCCCGCCTGTTACGTTTATAACATCACCTTTTAATGCGTCACCTTCAGTTACTACCTGAATTGATGAATTTATAATTACTTGTTTGTCAGCCTTTACGCCTTTATACCCTTTAATATAAAGGCTGCCCTCTCCTGCGAATTCAATTATGCCTTTTGATTCTATGCAATTTTCCTCGGCTTCTCCAGAAAAAATTATATTATTTTGAGTGCCTGCTTTGGCTTGAATGCTCACAGAGCAGTTTGTAATAACATTAAAGGGCATTAATTTGTCGTTTACTATATCAAAATCATTTAATATAATAATTACGTTATCCACGCTTCTAATTAATACCTGTATATCCTGAGCTTCTCCGGAAAATTCATATGTTCCACCTTCGGATATTATTAATATATCATTCTGCAGGGAGATTTTATCATTTTGCTTAAAGTCAATTTTTGAACCGTGAAATTCAATTTTTACAGTATCCGAAGAAAAATAACTGCATCCTGCAATTAATAATGCCAATGCCGCTATAAGTGCCAATGCCAATTTTTTAATATTACTCATTTTACTGCTCCGGTGTGATTCCCATTTCCTGCGCTCTTTTGGCTATCTCCTCAGCTGCCTTATCAACATTGAAAGTTGTATAGCAGTAATCTACATACTCATTCCAGCTTTCATCAAAATCAGAAGATATCATGATTACCTCAAAAAGCATATCCCTTGCTACTTCGTCAATATTTAAAATGCAGATTTCAGGAGTTATCATTCCATTTGTAAAAAGTTCATCCTGATAGCTGTATGCCCATATATCATATTCCAATACGTTTACAGCGTAAGCCTGAAACTCAGTTTTTGAACTTTCATAATAATCAGCAAAATCATAGTTCCAGCTAGCCAATTGTGCTAAAGCTTTGTACTCTGTGTTTTTTTCACCGAAAAACGAAGTATCTTCTTCGTTTTCATTTGTAGCTAATATTTCATTGAATACATATAAATAGTCTGTACCCTCTTCTCCGTATTCTAAATACATTCTGCCTTCATCTGAATACATCCAATCAATCAAATCAAGCACTTTTCCCATTTCAGCATCAGTTAAATCAGATGAAAACATTGTTCCTGTCGAAAATGTCTCCACCTCGTTATAACGATACCCGTCAGGCGCAAAATATAAAGGTACAATATCAACGGCCTGAGAAATTGCCGTGGAATTATAGATAAGCCATGTTTCTTCCAGCCGCTTTACCTGTTCAGGGTATATGCTTACAAGGCATGCACCGGACTTTCCCGTTATGAATTTATTTAAAGCGTCTTCACTGGTCTGATTGGTGAAATCCGGGTCAATTACTCCCTCTTTGTAAAGCTCACTTATCCACGCCGCGGCTGCTTTTGCCTTCTCGCTCAACATCCCAGGCACCCATTCTCCGTTTTCATACATCCACTCACGAACGCCGAATGGCTCGAAAAAAGCATGCTTTAAAAAGTCCAGGCCGTCTCCCCCCGTTATGCCCCAGGTGTCTTTTACGT
>CAZDZB010000085.1:0-1024 GCA_964509795.1 uncultured Christensenellaceae bacterium
AGGACTAACCATAGGCCACGACCTTGAAATTATTTTGTCTTCTGATAACCCTGCGATTCATGTTGCAAGTGACACTGTTGATAAAATTGATTTTGAAAAGATTGAAAAGGTGGGAGAAGCTCTCGGCAGCTTTATTTTGGAAAAAGGTTGTGCGATATTTGACCAAATTACAGCAGATGTTGAACAAACAGCTGTCTATGATGCTCCTGACTTTGCAGACAGAGCGCTTGAGGAGCTGGACAGATTACTAGATGGAAGCGAACTGGCATATGATGAATATATGTATTTTGAATACGAAGGGCAGTTAATTATTGCATATGGCACTCAGCCGTTTTATAGTGTGGATGACATGCACGTGTATTATCCTGAAATCGAAATCCCGGAGTCCATTGGTGAATTTACGCTTGACAATATAATAATACGTGATTCTCATCATGGAAGCGGATCTCAATTATCCTATATTACCGGGGAAAGGGATGATGAACTTAATAAAATTATGGCTAGTGAACTGCACGTGGAGAATATCTCTGAGATAGGCATTGAATATAAATCAGGGGATGAATATATATATCTGGCATTATCAAAGCTTGGGCCAAGAACAATGATTACTATACCTGCAATACAATTAGAAGGCGAATATGCAGGATACTGGCTGAATAAATATAGTGAAGATGCTAATGGATATACTACAGTAACATATCAGGATGGAGACTGGTGGTTTATTATGCAATCGTATCAAAAAGTTGAATATTTTATGAAAACTGAATCAGGAGAGGAAAGCGTAATACTTCCGGATTATAGAAATTCAGAGAAAACAGAGGATGAAATGATAGAATTACTTGATATGGTGATGGATAATTCAGAAATAACAAACTTTATAGAAAAATATATAGGTGATTGATGCGGTATGCTAAACTAAGCTAATAGAATAAGTAAATATTAGAAAAACATATCCTCACAAGATAATACAAAATGAGCAGCAAAACATAGAAAATCGCCTGATATCCTTTGGTGGTTTTGTTTT
>CAZDZB010000085.1:1034-3489 GCA_964509795.1 uncultured Christensenellaceae bacterium
CCTATAGAAAGCTTAATTTAAAAAACTTATTCCTTATTCCATTTTCCTTATTCCTTAGCTACAACCTTCTCTTATAATCCTCATAACCAAACTTTTTGATTGTAGTAATCTTTCCATCATCATATATTGCAATAGAAGGCAGGTTAATGCCGTTAAAGGTGTTGTTTTTGACCATGGTGTAGTGAGCCATGTCGGTAAATATCAGCTTATCTCCGGGTTTTAATGGCTCTCTGAATGAATAATCGCCCACAACATCCCCCGCAAGGCAGGTGTTGCCGCCCAGGCGGTAAGTGTAGGGCAAAACGCCGGGCAGTTGGGCTCCGATTATCTGCGGGCGGTAGGGCATCTCCAAAACATCGGGCATGTGGCATGCCGCTGACGCGTCAATTATGGCCAGGTCCATGCCGTTTTTTAAGGTGTCTAGCACTGTGGAAACCAAAAACCCTGTGTTTAAGGCAATGGCCTCGCCGGGCTCTAAATAAATTTTAACATTGTATTTATCCCTGATTCTTATAATGGATTCAACAAGCAGGTTGATATCATAATCATCCCTTGTGATGTGGTGGCCGCCGCCGAAGTTTATCCACTTCATGCGGTGCATATATTTGCCGAACTTTTGCTCCACCACGTCAAGTATGCGGCTTAATGTGTCGCTGCCCTGCTCGCACATGGCATGGAAATGCAGCCCGTCTATGCCCTCCAGATTATTTTCTTCAAACTGGCTTAGCACTGTGCCCAGCCGGGAATTTGTAAAGCAGGGGTTGTATATGTCCGTTTCGATTTCTGAATACTCGGGGTTTATGCGTATGCCCATCTCTATGTTTTTACCTGATGACTTTACCTTGCCCTTGAATTTGTCAAACTGAGCAAAGGTGTTAAAAACAATGTGGTCTGTAATTTTGAGGATTTCATCGAACTCATCTTCCCTGTACGCAGGCGCGAAAATATGCACCTGCTTGCCCATTTCCTCGTGCCCCAAAAGAGCCTCATTCAATGAGCTTGCGGTGATTCCCGCCAGGTGGTTTGCAATCTGGGGGAATGTTGAGTACATGGAAAAGCCCTTGAGAGCCAGCAGGATTTCGCAGCCGGTGCGCTTTTGCACATCATCTAATATTTCAAGGTTGCGCTCAAGCAGCTGCTTATCTATAACATAGCAGGGCGTTTCAAGATTTGAAAAGTCGTAGTTTGTCATTCAGGTATCACCGGGTCGAAATTTTCGTGCCAGGGCAGGCCCTGCTTGTTTAATTCGTCCATAAAAGGATCCGGGTCAAATTCCTCAACATTGTACACGCCGGGTTTTTTCCACAATCCTTTGAGCATCATCATTGCGCCAATCATGGCAGGAACGCCTGTGGTGTATGATATGGCCTGACTGCCCACTTCTTTGTATGCTTCCTGGTGGTCGCAGACATTGTAAACATAGTATGTTTTGTCCTCACCGCCTTTTTTGCCGCGTATAATGCAGCCGATGTTTGTTTTGCCCTTTGTGCGCGGGCCCAATGAGGCAGGGTCAGGAAGTACGGCTTTTAAAAACTGCAGTGGCTGAATTTGCCTTCCTTCAAAGTAAATAGGCTCAATTGATGTCATGCCGACATTTTTCAGCACTGTCAGATGGTTTATGTAGTTTTGCGAGAATGTCATCCAGAACCTTATCTGCTTAACTCCCTTAATATTTTGGCTTAAGGATTCCAACTCCTCGTGATACAAAAGGTACATGTCCTTTTGCCCGATTTTATCAAAATCATACTCTCTTTTAAATTCCAATGGTTTTGTTTCCACCCATTTGCCGTCCTTAAAATACCTGCCGTTGGCGGTTATCTCACGGATATTAATCTCCGGGTTAAAATTGGTGGCGAATGGGTATCCGTGGTCGCCGCCGTTTGCGTCGAGTATGTCTATGTATTCAATTTCGTCAAAATAATGCTTTTGCGCGTAGGCGCAGAACACGCCTGTTACGCCCGGGTCAAATCCGCTGCCAAGTACAGCTGTAAGGCCTGCTTTTTCGAATTTCTCTTTGTATGCCCACTGCCATTTATACTCGAATTTAGGCACTTCCGGCGGCTCATAATTGGCAGTGTCTAAATAATGCACACCTGTTTCAAGGCAGGCGTCCATTATGGTCAAATCCTGATAGGGCAGTGCGACGTTAATAACGAGCTCGGGCCTAAATTGGTTTATTAGCTCCACTAATTCATTTGTGTTGTCTGCGTTAACCTGAGCTGTTGTTATTTTTGTTTTACTATGCTTAACGCTTTTTTTAATAGCGTCGCATTTTGACTGTGTACGTGAAGCCAAAAGAATTTCTTCAAAAACCTCGGGGTTCTGTGCGCATTTGTGCACCACCACGTTGGACACTCCGCCTGCGCCGATTATCATAACTTTTGCCATTTACATTCCTCCTAAATCAGATATTCTATTATGCTGTAATAAGCAGTAATTCTCTTAATATTTTGCA
>CAZDZB010000085.1:3589-9903 GCA_964509795.1 uncultured Christensenellaceae bacterium
GCCTTTCCAAACTCAAATTCTTTTTTTGTGCCGCTCCTTATGCCAAATTGATATATCCTGTTATCACCCAAAAAATCATGTACTCTTTTTATGACAGTGGCATGGGACATTTTTTCACCGAAAAATTCATCACGTAAATCGGTGTGAGCGTCAAAATGCAGAACATGCAGGTCATTATATTTTTCATGGAATTCTTTTATGACGGGGTAGCTCACCAGGTGTTCGCCCCCCAGCATAACGATTTTCTTCTTGTCCTGCAGGATGCATTTTGTTTCGTACGCCGCGTCTTTGAGGACAGTTTCCCTGTTGCCGAAAGGTATTTCGATGTCTCCTAAGTCACACACGCAAATGTCATTTAAGTCTTTGTCCAAATACGGGCTGTATGTTTCAAGGCCATACATTTCATTTCGCATGGCGTCCGGGGCAAAGCGTGTTCCCGGGCGGTAGCTGGCTGTGCCGTCATATGGAATGCCGAATATTACAATTTCTGAATTATCGTAGGTGCAGCTGAAAAATTCTGCTTCTGCTTTTTTGTCTTTTAACATGATTAATCCTTTTCGTAGTAGGTGTATCCCGCAAGCCCTGTGTCAAAAGCGTCCATTATCTCTCTGTGCTCTGCCAATGTGATTACGCCTTCCTTTACAGCCCTTTCAGAGGACTGGCGGAAGCTGCGGCGCATATGCTTGGGGTCAAATTCCACATATGATAAAACGTCGGCGACTGAATCACCCAAAAGCTCATTGACAAGGTCATATTCGCCATTTTCATCCACTTTAATGCTGACGACGTTCGTGTCGCCGAACAGGTTGTGCAAATCCCCTAAAGTTTCCTGATATGCCCCCACCAAAAATACACCGATGTAGTAATCCTCGCCGTTTTTGACTTTGTGGATGGGCAGTGTCTTTTTTATGTCATGCAAGTCGATGAAGTTATCAATTTTGCCGTCGCAATCGCATGTTATGTCTGCGATTACGGCGCTGTTTGAAGGGCATTCGTTAAGGCGCTGCAAAGGCATTATGGGGAAAAGCTGGTCAATTGCCCAGCTGTCCGGAATGGACTGGAACAGCGAAAAATTGCAGTAATAAATATCCGCAATAGCTGACTCCAGGTTTTCAAGCTCTTCCGGTGCAAAGCGCACTTTTTTCTTTGTCGTAGCTATGTCATTTATGATGTTCCAGAATATTTTTTCAGAAAGCGCGCGTTCTCTTATAGAAATTTTGCCGTGCTTAAACATTTCACGTGTCTGGTCCCTGTAGTAAAGCGCATCGTTGTAGCATTCCTGAATGCTTTTCGGAGATATATTTTTGCTGGCCTCAAAAAGATTTTTAATGGTTTCGTTTGTATCTTCAGGCAAAATATCAGGCAAATCGTGCTTTTCAAACTCAGCGACATCCAGCACATTAAATATAAGAACCGAATAGAAGGCAACAAGTGAACGGCCCGACTCCGTAAGAATTATGGGGTGTTCCACTTCACTTTTATCCAGCACATTCATTACGGCCTCCACAATGTCTGTGCAGTATTCATCAACTGTGTAGTTTCTGCTGCTAGAGTAGTTGGTCTGAGACCCGTCGTAGTCCACTGCCAGCCCGCCGCCCAAGTCCAGATAGCCCATTGCGGCACCTTCTTTTTTAAGCTCCGCATATACACGGGAGGCTTCCAGAACTGCTGCGCGGATATCCCTGATGTTTGGCACCTGTGAGCCTAAGTGGTAGTGCAAAAGCTTAAGGCAGTGCAGCATGTCACGCTCTTTTAGTTTGTCGACAATTTCCACTAGCTGTGTGGTGTTAAGACCGAATATGCTTCTGTCGCCGGAAGATTCCGACCAATGCCCGCCTACTGTTGAAGATAATTTGATTCTTACGCCTATGTTTGGCTCAACGCCAAGCTTTTTTGCCTGCTCTAGTATTATGTCCAGCTCGCCCTGCATTTCTATTACAAAAAAGCATTTGTAGCCAAGCTTTGTGGCGTAAAGCCCCAGGTTAATAAACTCGGTGTCTTTATATCCGTTGCACACCAGGGCGGCTTCTTTGTCCTTCATCACGGAAATTGCTGCAATCAGTTCGGCTTTGCTGCCCACCTCCAAACCGTGGTGGTATCTTTGCCCGAATTTGGCCACTTCCTCAACGACCTGCTGCTGCTGGTTTACTTTTATGGGGTAAACTCCCCTGTAGTGCCCCTTGTATCCCAGGCGCTTCATGGCGTTTGTGAAGGTGTTGTTTATGAAGGTTATCTGGGAGTCTAATATGTTTTCAAACCGCAGCAAAACAGGCATGTCAATGCCGCGCTCTTTCAGCCCCGAAATTATGTCGATAAGGCTGACGGCTGACTGGTCATCACGTCTGAAAGGGTTTACTGTTACTTCACCTTTTTTATTTATGGCGAAGTATTTGGCGCTCCAGTTTTTTATATTGTAAAGTTCTTCGGATTTCTCCTTTGTCCATCTATCTAAAAGTTGGTTATTGTTCACTTTAAGTTTCCCTTTCATATAAATATAATATTAAATGCGGCTGTTTTGATTGCGCATTTTTTTTAAAATAATGCGTTTTTAAGCATTGCGGGGGCAAGCCGTTAAAACGTATCTTCATTATACTAATTTTTTTAACATTGTAAAAGATATATTTTGATTTTTCGCGAAAATGCAAATGCTGCAGAAATGAATAAAAATTTTTATAAAAAAAGATATTTTTAAGTATAGAATATTGCGGCAAATTGTGATAACATATACGCTGACAAAAACAAGCAGGTAACAAAATGGCAAAAAGCAAAATAATGCCGAATATCGCAATAATAACCTCAGTTATATTTTGGGGAGTCAGCTACATTTCGACGGACCTGTGCCTTGACAATATGGAGCCTGTCACCCTTGCCTTGCTGCGCTGCGTGATAGCTGCAGTGATTCTTATTATCTTTTGGAAAATAAAAGAGCCAAAAACAAAGGTAAACAAAAAACATATCCCAAGACTTGTAATCAGCGGAATAATCGGCGTTGTGTTGTACTTTATTTTCGAAATAAACGGCGTTAAATATACCTCTCCCGCCGTTGCCGCCATCATTTTAGCCTCAGTACCTATAATTTCACTTATAACTCAAAGAATAGCCGTCAGGGAGTCGATTACATTATTTAAAGTGCTGGGGGTTGTTTTGTCCCTTGCAGGAGTTGCCCTGGTAATAGGGATCGGCAAAGGCGACATAGGAAGCGGCGGAAAGCTGATAGGGTATCTATGTATGCTTGGGGCTGCTGTATCCTGGGTGGCTTTTAACTACGTAACTTTTCCATTATACAAGGATTATTCTCCGCTGGCCATAACCGCTCTGCAGATGGTGGCAGGAGCAGTGGCGCTTATCCCAATCTTTTTTGTTTCGGGGGAAAGCCTGCCTGAACTTAACCCAACTGTGGTTATCAATGTCTTGTTTCTTGCGGTTTTCTGCTCGGCAACGGGGATTTTGCTTTATATGTACGCTTTCAAGAGCCTGGGGATAGTCACCTCAACTCTTTATATTAATATCCAGCCCTTTATCACTGTGATTGCCTCAATGATTATATTAAAGGAATTTTTGACACCCAACCAAATTATAGGAGCGGTTATGATAATAGCCGCGGTTTACTTATCCACATATAAAAAAAGAGACCTGCCTCTGGCAGAATAAAAAACATAAGTTTACCTTTTTTATTAGCAGGCAGGACACAAATTACTGTTTAAGGGAAAAAGCAGATGCGGAAAAGTGTATCTTCAAAGCACATATAGGAGATAAATAACGGTAATGGACTGTTCCATCAGGATGATGGGACAGTCCATTTGTTTATTAGCAAAAAATATTGATTATATGATATTTGTACTTAAGAAAATGCTTAAAAACCTTATGAAAAACGGAGATTGCAACCAATAGTTGTCAAAATTCGCTGTAGAGTTGGTGGAAAGCCGGCTGCACACAGGATAGAATGGACAAAAAGGAGGCAGCATATGAATTTAGTTACAGCAAGTAACTTAGCCAGTTTAAGGAAATTACACGGGCTATCCCAGGAAACATTGGCCGAAAAAATAGGAGTTTCCAGGCAGGCAGTTTCCAAATGGGAAAGGGCGGAATCCGCCCCTGACACGGACCATTTAATAGCGCTGGCTGAGCTTTACGGAATAAGCATTGATGAACTGCTAAAAGGCGAAGCAAACGCAGAGGAAAGCACAGCCAAAGGGAGAAGCTTAAAGAGAATAATTAAAAGCAAGCAGGACGCGTGGGGAGCCATAGGCGCTGTAATTGCAATTATCAGCTTTTTTCTTCTGGGGCTGTTGTCCGGCATGTGGCACATTGCCTGGCTGACGTTTTTGATTATACCGATATTTTACTACATTCCGATTATAACCAGCAAAAAGTGAAGCAAATAAACGCGCCATCTCCGCTAAAACAGCAGCAAAAAAGCGAAATGTGCGGAAATTCCCCAAAAGCATACCAGCATAAAATAAAAAGTAATTTACATGAAAAACAGGGTTAATTTAAGTATTATTTATGTTATAATATTACTATTAATATTAATGCGCAAAGAAAAATATAGATACGAAAGAGAGGGAGACATGAAAAAAATTACTTTAGTTTTGGTTCTTGCTTTGTCGGCTGCATTGCTTTTTACAGGCTGTGAGGTTATAACAAACATTTTAGATCCGCTTCCTGACGAATATGTTGACGGAGTAAGGCTGCCAAAAGAATATCCTGACGATGATTTGGAAATTTATGATGACGCAATAGTGTTTGAGTCAGAAGATGACGATGAAGGAATTACACTTTCCTACGGCACAACAGACGACATTGACGACGTAATTGACTTTTACGAAGATATGTTTGAAGACAATGAATTAACCGTAGATGACAGCGACGACGGCGGGGACGAATACTATGCCGAAGGCAAAGGTGACGGATTCAAATTTGAAATAAACGCAGAAGAAGCAAGAGGCGAATATGAAGAGAGAGCATTCGCTACAGTTGTTGAAGTAAAAATTGAGTATTATACCTTAGGCGAAGAAACGCTGGAGAAAATGCAGGGCTTCTGGCTGATATGCGGAGCCTACGGCGAAGTTTCAGATGACTACAGAATGTGGGGCCAGGCTCTGGAAGTTGACGGCATGAAGATGGACTTTTATGACAGCTTTGAAATTGAAACCACAAATGTAGAGTTTACTTTTGTAGATGAGACCACAATTAATTATTTCGAGGACGGCGAGGAATACACCGTTGATATATCGTTTGAGACTGTTGCGGGTGTTTATGTAATGGCCATGACCATTGAAGACGTTAGCATATATTTGGAAGAGTCAAGTGTTGAAGATATGGCAGTATATGAGGACATGCTTGAAGACTATACTTATACTGAAACCTACGATTCAGGTGTAATATATCTGGGGGATTACCTTACAGATGCTGAACTTGAATTTTATGTTTCAGATTTAGACTGGTACCTGACATATATTTATTATACAGACGGAACATACGAGTACGCAGACCTATATAACAGAATGTACATGGACTCATATTACAACGGAATTGATGAATACGAAGATGTATATTATGATATAACATGGTACGTTTATGACGGATATATATACTTTATATATGAAGACGGCTCAACAGATGCGTATCTTTTGGGATATGAATACGACGGAGCCTATGCTTACCTTTACCTGTTCGATCCCGATTTAGGATACAGCGGAAACGCATGGGTATATACAATATTCGGCGACGGAGAATAATACATACAACTCGCAAAGGGCCTCTGAAATTTTCAGAGGCTCTTTTTTGTGTTTAAAACAATGATTAAGCATTATATTTATACTGCAAAAAAAGCTTAAAAACCTTATAAAAAACGTGAATTGCAACCTATAGTTGCCTAAATTCGGGTAAAATCAATCGGAATGCCGATTAAATGAAGCATTGAGCTATAAAAAACAGTCGGAAAACGAATTAAATTACTGAATGTAACTTATTTAATCTGATGGAACCTGCTGGTTATTGCTTGACCTTTTTTAATCAACAGGCCTATTAAGGAGGATATTATAAACAATTGAACAGAATATAAAAGAAATTTCTGCAAAAAAACAGGTTGATATCATTATTATTTGGGTATAATATTATTATAAAATTAACGCACAAAGAAAACTATAGATATGAAAGAGAGGGAGACATGAAAAAAATTACTTTAATTTTGGTTCTTGCGTTATCAGCTGCATTGCTTTTTACCGGCTGCGAGGCTATAACAAACATTTTAGACCCGCTTCCTGACGAATATGTTGACGGAGTAAGGCTGCCAAAAGAATATCCTGACG
>CAZDZB010000086.1:0-9576 GCA_964509795.1 uncultured Christensenellaceae bacterium
TTTATTTTAATGTAGTCTCCCGTATGGGTTCCTTCCATCTCCGGCTCAATCTGCTGCGGATGAATCATGTCTATTTTCACGCCTCCGTCCACATAGCCCTGGCCTGTCATGTTTATGCCTGCCAGGTTGCCTGCAGCAGCAAATCCATAAGGTGATTTTCTGTCGACAGTTGTTAATATGGGCTTCATCTGCTGCTCAAATTTATCTAGCTTCCAACCTATGGCGTCGGCTATCATGTTTACACTTTCCGCAAAGCCAACATGCCCTGCCAGTGTGCCGTCGGCTTCACGTTTTTCATATTCTTCCTTTGTTATGCCGACACCCTGCTCGTGCATCACTGTTTCGCCAAATGGCGAAAGGCTGTTTACCCTTTTTGCCTCAATGTGCTCAACGTCTTCCATGCAGCCTGTCAGGCACACAACCAGAAGGTCCATAATAAGACCGGGGTTAATGCCCGTTCCTAAAACAGTAACTCCATTTTGTTTTGCTATTTCGTTTAATTTATCTGTAAGCTCCGGCTCATTTGCCTTTGGGTAGGCCATCTGCTCTGCTGTTGTTATTACGTTTATTTTTTTATTTAAGAGCAGCTTTATTTTCTCAAATGCGCCTTTTGTAAACGAATCTGTCGCCAATAGGCATATGTCGGGATTTACATTTTCAAGTGATTTTTCTATATCAGGCTCTATTATTACGTCTTCGTATTTATCGCAGCCCAAAACTTCCGCAACACTTTTTCCCGCTCTTTGAGGGTGCACATCACAAACGGACACAATATCCACACCGCTTTTTTTAAGCAGCATTTTCGCCATGCCCGCTCCCATTGCTCCGAAACCCCATATTGCAATCTTTACATTCTCCATAGCACTACATCCTTCTTTTTATTATTCAATATAAACTTTTTCGACATATTCGCTGGTCATCACCGAAAGTATGCCGCCGTATTTCAAATGGAACCTTACGATATCCCCTACCTTGTGTTTTACATCTGATTGTGTGACATTCAAAATAATATGGTCACTGCTGCTGCCTATAATTTCTATTTTTTTGTCAAATGGAGTTAATGAGGCTATGTCCGCATCCTGCCTGCCCACAGCACATATAGCCCTTGTCATTATTCCTTTGTCTTCATATTTGGGTTTTTGCCCGAATGCGTCAATGCCCTGCTCACCTATAGGAACGGAGGGTTTTTCTTTTAGCTCAACTATTTCAGCTTCCAGCACAAACACGTCCTCTTTTGCGCCTTCCACTTTTTTGCCGTATGCAGTCTCCCTGCCCACAGCGAATATTTCGCCAATTCTCAAGTTGTTTATTTCGCTCGGCAGCTTTTCGCCTTCCGTTAAATAATAGCTGCTGGAATTGCCAGCTGAAATATATTTAAGTGTAATGTCATACTTTGCTTCAACTTTGTATTTCATCTCAATTAATTTTGCCATATGATTAAGCTTTGGTATGACCGCCCCGAAGCAGGTAAGGTTTGTTCCTATTCCCAGTATTTCAATGCCTTTTAATTGCACAGCTTCATCCATTGCGGCAAAAAAATTATTTTCATCAAAATATCCTTCTCGCAGGTCGCCCAAATCAAGCATTAAAATAACTCCGTGAACCCTCCCATGCTTTAAGGCGGCCTCAGAAAGTGCCCTAAGGGTAGTTATCTCGGAGTTTAGTGAAATGTCAGCATACTTAACAACATCCTCCGCCTGGCTTGGCATTGGTATGCGGATAAGCACCTTTTTAATATTAAAATCTTTTATCTTTTTCAGGTTTTCTATCCTGGAGTCGGCTATTGCGTCAATTTTCGCGTCGGCTAATATCTTTGCCAATTTTAAATCGCAGCAAAACACTTTAGTAACGCCGAAAACACCTATCCCTAAGCTTACTAATCTGTTGTTTACATGCTCAACATTGTTTTTGAATTTATTCAAATCAATTACTACACGTGGATACATATCTTCGTCCGTTTCCGTATTTTTTTATATTTTTGCCGTAATTCCTGCATAAAATGCAATGGAATTTATATTATTTTATGGAATTGATATCCCAATAAAAAGTATATCAAAACGTCATAAAATATACAATATATAGTGTATTCTACTTTTAAAATTAAGTATACAAGCCCTTAAAGCTTTGTTTCAAAATCAGCTTCTGTCGCGGCTTTCACGTCCTCTAAGGTAACGCCCTCGCTAAGTTCTGTAAGTGTCAGTTTGCCATCGATAAACTCAAAAACGCAAAGCTCGGTGACTATCATGCTGACAACGCCTTTTGCTGTTAACGGCAATGTGCACTCCTGCAGTATTTTAGGCGCGCCTTTTGCTGTGTGAGTCATGGCGATAATTACCTTTTTAGCACCTGTTACCAAATCCATCGCTCCGCCCATTCCCGGCACCATTTTGCCCGGAATCATCCAGTTGGCAAGGTTTGCTTTTGCATCCACCTGCAAAGCGCCCAAAACTGTCGCGTCCACGTGTCCGCCCCTGATTAAAGCAAATGAATAAGCTGAATCAAAAAACATTCCGCCCGGCATTATGGTAACAGGCTGGCCGCCTGCGTTTGTTATGTCCACATCTTCTTTGCCTGCTTCGGGGCTTGCGCCCAGGCCCAGCAATCCGTTTTCAGACTGGAAAGTTACGTCCGCCTCCAGATAGTCTGCCACCATTGTCGGCAGTCCGATGCCTAAATTTACAAGATATCCGTCTTTTAGTTCTTTTGCTACTCTTTTGGCAATTACAACTTTTGGATTAACTTCGCTCATCTAATCCCACCCTTCCACTATGTAGTCAACTAATGTAGCAGGAGTCATCACAAGGTGCGGGTCAATCTCTCCTACTTCCACAATTTTTGCAGCTTCTACTATTACGATGTCTGCCGCCATAGCCATTATCGGGTTGAAATTCCTTGTTGTTTTGCTGTGGAAAACGTTACCCGCTTTGTCCACTATGCTGCCTGATATTATGGCAACATCAGCCCTTAAAGGAAGCTCAATAATGTATTCTTTTCCGTTAATTGTAACGGTTTGCTTGCCCTCCTGCACAATTGTTCCCAAGCCTGTCGGGGTAAGCACTCCGCCCAATCCCGCGCCTGCAGCCCTGATTCTTTCTGCCAATGTTCCCTGGGGAACTAACTCTATTTCAGTTTCTCCTGCCATTAGCTGCCTGCCTGATTCTTTGTTTGTGCCTATATGGGATGTAATTATTTTTTTGAACTGCTTATTAAGCACCATTTTACCGACAGCTGTCTGCTCATTTGCGGTGTCGTTGCAAATAAGCGTCAGGTTATTTACTCCTTTTTTTACAATGGCATCGATAATTTTATGGGGTGAACCCACTCCTAAGAATCCTCCCACCATAATAGTATCGCCGGAATTGATATGGCTTACGCATTCTTCTACGGAACAAATTTTATTCATATGCACTCCTTCCTCTTTAAGTTTATACGGGGTATTTTTCCATTACATAATCAAGTGCCTCATCAATGCACTTAAGCGCATAGCTTAAGTCCTCGTCTGTGTGCCTGTGGCATATGTACCAATGATGGTAAGGCTGCACAAACAAACCTTTTCTGATAGTCTGCGTGTAAAATTCTGTCCTTCTTTGCTTATAGTTCTCATCGACTTTATCAAACGTTATAAAAGGCATCGGAGGTATGCCCGAAACAGTTATGGGAGCGTTATGTTTTTGCTTAAGTTCATTTAATTTGTTAAGGAAATCTTCTCCCCTGCGCCAGATGCTATCTATTACATTTTCTCTTTCAAGTATCTCAATGCACTTTAATGATGCCGCCATCTCCAGGCTGTTAGGGAAAAATGTTGAGCTTATAAAAACGTCCTTGTCCATCACTTTCATCACTTTTTCTTTGCCCACCAGCGCGCTTATTGGGTATCCGTTGGCCATGGCTTTGCCAAATGTTGCTAAATCAGGAACAACGCCGTACCTTTGCCCTGCTCCGCCTAACGCAGCGCGAAATCCTGTGCGTATTTCATCGAACACCAGAACTGCACCGTATTCATCAGCCAGCTTTCTTACGCCCTCTAAGTACCCAGCAGGAGGGGTTATTACGTCCTTTGCCAAAGGGTGGCCTACAGGTGTTATTATGATGCAGGCAACATTGCCTTTGTTTTCTTCCAGTTTACTTTTTAGCTCATCCAGGTCACCATACTCAAAGCCCACAGTCAGCTTTGCAACGTCTTCAGGCACGCCGCCTTTGTTTTCCACGCACCAGTCATGCCATCCGTGGTATCCGCACCTTAGCACCATGTCTTTGCCTGTGTAGCCTCTGGCAGCCCTTATTGCCATGGTTGTAACGTCTGAGCCTGTCTTTGCCAGCACAACCATTTCTGCGCATGGGATAAGCTCAATTAATTTTTTCTCCAGCTTATTTTGCAGCTCCTGCACCAATGAAAAGCAAAAGCCTTTGTTCATCTGCTCAATTGCAGCTTTGTTTATTTCATCTTCCACGTAGCCTAAAATTATCGGCCCGTAGGAGCAAAGCATGTCAATGTAGTCATTGCCGTCAACGTCCACAATGTGTCCGCCGTAGCCTTTTTCGATAAACACAGGGTATTCACCCTCAACAAAATTATATGGCCTTCTTATGCCCAGCATTCCGCCGGGAGAAAGCTCCTTGGCCTCTTTTAACATCGCCATTGATTTTTCAAGGTTTAGTTTTTCCGCACTTTTCATTATCCCATCCTCCGCATATTTTTTCTGTGAACCATTTCTTTTACAATGTATGTCGCCACGTCGTCTGCGAATTTGCCGCTGCCGAATCCCGCGTCGTATCCCAGCTCCTTTGCCAGCCTGTGAGATATCCTTGCTCCTCCGCATATCAAGAGCACCTTTTCCCTTATTCCCTCAGCCTCCACCATCTCAACCATCTGGGTTAGGTTTTGTATGTGCACGTCTTTTTGCGTTACAGTCTGGGACACCAGCAATACATCGGCCTTGTGCTGCACTGCGTAGCGCACCATGTCGATGTTGGCTATCTGCGCACCCATATTGTGAGCTTCAATCATTTCATATCTTTCCAGCCCGTAATGCCCCGCATAGCCTTTCATGTTCATTATAGCATCTATTCCCACTGTGTGGGCGTCCGTTCCGGTTGATGCTCCTACCACAACAATTTTTCTGCCGATTTTTTCTTTTATAAACTCGTCAGTTTCTTTCATGCCCATGGCTTTTCTTACAACAGCGGAGGCTTCAATGTCATTGTAGTTAATGCTTGCTTCCAATGTGCCGTAAACGACATAAAAGGTGAAGTTTTCATCCAGCGGCTTTACTGCCGCCATGACTACGTCCTTAAGCCCCATCTGCTTTGCCAGAAGCTTTGCAGCCTCAGTGGACTTTTCGCAGTCAGCTACAGGCAAAGTGAAGCTTACCTGCACTCTGCCATCGTTTAATGTGTCTCCGTAGGGCTTTAATTTGGACAAATCCAGAACTTTATCAAAGTTTTTTTTGGCTGTTGAATATCCGCTCATGCCCTGCCCTCCAATTCATTTATCATGCTTTGCAAAAACGGGTTGACATAGTCTTTTGACTTTTCAAACACGCCGTCCAATCCTCTGCCGTCGTTTTCGCCCCGCTTAATTTCGGCAAAAACTCCTTCGCTCAATGATGCAAACAGCCCCTTCTTTTCGATTCTCTCCAAAAGCTCATCTGCTTTTTTGAGCACTTCGTCCGCCCTCTTTGCCATTATGCCGTCTTTTTTGAAGGTTATTTCATCGCCTAATGATTCCATGGCGGAAAAGATATACTGGGCATTTTCAATTGACAATGCCCGATCCGCCATAAACGGCGTATGGATTGCTTCGGTTAGCATGCCCAGGAGGTGGATTTTCTGCCCTGTTATTTTTGTAATCATGTTAAAAAGAGCGTCCTGCACATTGGCTTTGAATATGTCGCCTGTTTTGTGCTTTGTGGGCGGCATGTATTTAAGCGGCGCTTCGGGGAAAATTTCCCTTATCATCTGCGCCTGAGCCAGCTCATAAACAAAGCTGTTTTCAATGGCAGGGGACATCTCAAAGGCGTGCCCTAAGCCCATCTGGCTCTCTTTAAGCCCTGCCTTTTTGGCGAACTGCTCATTGATAAACTGGGAAGCCAGCACCGTATGAGCCTCCTCAAAAGCATCAGATGTTGTCAGGTAATTGTCCTCACCGGTGTTTATTATTACTCCAGCATATGCATTGATGACCCGTGAAAAATACTGGTCCACAAGGGTTCTTTTCATGTTGATGTTTCTGAATAAAATTCCGTAAAGAGCGTCGTTAAGCATCATATCAAGCCGCTCAAAGGCGCCCATTACGGCAATTTCCGGCATGCAAAGCCCTGAACAGTAATTGCAAAGCCTTATGTATCTTCCCAATTCTTTGCCTGCGTCATCCAGCGCTTTTCTCATTATCCTGAAGTTTTCCTGGGTTGCGTATGTGCCGCCGAAGCCTTCGTGGGTTTCACCGTAAGGCACATAATCCAAAAGGCTCTGTCCAGTTGTGCGGATTACGGCTATCACGTCCGCTCCCTGCCTCGCGGCTGCCACCGCTTGGGTGACGTCCTCTCTTATGTCCCCGGTTGCAACAATCAGGTATAGAAACGGGCCTTTTTTCTCTCCATATTCGCCCAGAAAAGTTTCCCTCTCTTGTTTTCTGCCTTTAATTTTGCCCAAAGCCCTTTGTGTTTCTTTTTTCAGCACTTCTTTCTTTTTGTCCGCCGGAAACTGGGGCAAATTCGCAAAATCAAAATCATAGTCCGCAATCTGCTGTGCTATTTCCTGCGCCGAAAGCCCTGTGTGCAGCATTGCCCTGGCAAAAAAGTCAGCCGCTCCACCTCCCAAAAGGTTATTGTCGGCAAGAGCCTCAACAACAATGTTAGGAAGCGGAACGTCATACTCATCTACCCCGTCCACTCCGAAAAGACGGCATATGGTCCTCTCAACAGCGGCCGTGGAATGTTTATCAATATATTTTTGCACATTATCCGCAATTTTATTTGCGTTTTTTCTGCATGATTTGACCAGGCCTTTATCAATATTTAATTTGTTGTCCATCTTCTTTTTCCTCATCGTCCATCACATTAAACACAGGAAAATCCATGTGTTTTTGCATTTCTTCCATAAACTTATCCTTGTCAAACCATTTCCCATAGGGTGACATAGGGTTTATGGTAACAGCAGCCAAATTGGTTTTGTTCATCACCCTTATTTCATTATCCCTGATAAACTTGTTATAAATCCTTCGGTTTAAAAACACGCATGATGCGTCGTTAACAACCACAGTTTTTTTGTACCCTTTGTAATCTTTGATTATTTTTTCAAGGTCATCGCTCACAATTGCTCCCCTGAAAATAAATACAGCTTTGTCCTCGTCTTTGAGTACTGCATAAGGATTGTCGTTGACGAACTTAACCGCATAGCTTTGCTCACTCACCTCAAGACCAAAAATTTCTGCCTGGTGCTGCGCTGATTTCACCACTTTTCCCATGTCCCTGTTCATTGCTGCCCCTGCTGAAAGAACTGCACAGTCTGCCCTTGATGCAAATGACGTTCTTCCTGCGGCACCGTCTATAAACACCTTTTGGCAGCCTTCTTTTTTAAGAAGGCTTGTTATCACTTCTATCTGGGATACCATGGACGGGCCCGCGACCTCCATATATCCTTCGCTTTTTATCCTTACGACGGATATCTCGCCCATTGCAGTCCTTATCTTTGTGTCACAGATTTTTTTAAATTTTGCTGTGGCAGTTTCCAGGCAGGGTTCGCATGTGGCGATAAGCATTCCCGGGTAAACCAAAATCCTCGGCTTATCCAGCATGGTTATTTCGTCCTGCTTTTCCCCATCGTAGCCTATTGAAGTAATCCCGATAACATAATCGTATTTAAATTCTTTAACAAGGTAATTCAGCACGGTCGTTTTGCCCGCGTTTTTGCACATGCCCGCAACGGCAATGCTGCTGCAGTTTTTCAGGCAGTCTGTCAGTTTATTTTTCATCGTGCTTGTGGTTTACTCCGTGTCTTGACATTCCTTTGGGTTCAATGGTCACCTGCTGTCCGTTCAAAAGCCCTGCGATGCCTTCAAGCTGCATGTTTTTATCGTCATGCTTGTTATTGAAGCTGTAGTTTTCAGGCTCAGCGTATGTTGTAATCATTCCCTCATAGTTGCGCAGGATTATCCTCTCATACCCCTGGGAAATTATGTAGTTAGGCATAACGGGTATCTTGCCTCCGCCGCCCGGCGCATCCACCACAAATGTAGGCACACAAAATCCTGATGTATGCCCTCTTAAGCCTTCAATTATTTCAATGCCTACAGCAACAGGGGTCCTGAAATGAGAAATGCCCGTTGAAAGGTCACATTGATAAATGTAGTATGGCCTTATGCGCATTTTCACAAGCTCATGCACCAGCTTTTTCATTATGCTTATTTTGTCGTTTATGCCCGCAAGCAGCACTGATTGGTTCCCTAATGGTATTCCGGCGTCAGCCAGCATAGCGCATGCCCTTTTTGATTCTTCAGTTACTTCGTTTGGGTGGCTGAAATGAACATTCATCCACAAAGGGTGGTATTTAGCAAACATCTTCACAAGTTCAGGAGTTATCCTTTGGGGCATAACTATAGGCGTGCGTGTGCCTATTCTTATTATTTCAACGTGTTCAATTGCCCTGATTTTTGAAATTATCTTTTCCAGTCTTTCATCAGACTGAAGCAAAGGGTCTCCGCCGGATATCAGAACATCCCTGACAGAAGGAGTGTTTTTGATGTATTCAATTGATTTTTCTATTGCGTCAAAAGCCAGCGGGCAGTCATTTTGCCCTGCAAACCTTCTGCGAGTGCAGTACCTGCAATACATTGAGCATTGGTCAGTTACTAAAAGCAGAACTCTGTCAGGATATCTGTGGGTGAGCCCCGGAACAGGTGAATCCGTGTCCTCATGCAGCGGGTCGTCAATGTCATCCTGGCCTTTTATAAGCTCCGCCAATGTGGGCACCGCCTGTTTTCTTACTGGGTCGTCCGGGTCATCCGGGTCAATCAGCGACAAATAATACGGAGTTATAGCCATTCTCAGCTTTTGAAGGCATTCTGAAATCGCCTGCTCCTCATCCTCTGATATGCTTAAATATTTTTTCAGCTCTTCAACGGTTGTTATCCTGTTTTTTACCTGCCAGTGCCAGTCGTTCCATTGCTCATCGGGCACATCAGGAAACAGTTCTTTTCGTCTGGAATAATTCATATAACCACCTTGTCTTATGTGTTGATTAAATCTGTGCCGACGTTTATCATTCGGCACAGATTTATTTACGCAGTCTTTTAAACTATTTATCCGCAGTATATCTTTTCAAAAAGCTCTCTTATCTGCTCGTTTTCCCTTAGCTCTGCCAAAGTAATTTCAGCATGGTCTTTGGTGTATCCGTTTCCTATTATCATGTTTACGTCCTTGCCAACGCCTTCCGCTCCAAGGGCAGCCTTTGTGAAGCTTGTAGCCATTGAGAAAAAGTAAACTGTTCCGTTGTCTTTAACAGGCAGAATACTGCTCATTTCGGTGTCAGGTATGTTTACGCAGTTGATGCACAAATCATATTCTTTTCCGCCGTTTA
>CAZDZB010000087.1:0-9143 GCA_964509795.1 uncultured Christensenellaceae bacterium
GTGGATTTATTGCATTCTTATTTACATTGTAAGTTTATTATTTACAAGATATATGTGTTGTGAAATTAAGTGAAACCGCCATTAGTGGACAAATTAAGATAAGAATTAACTTAATGCTGAACTTGAGAAATAATGAAAGATAATAAAAAATGATTATATTTATAAAAAAGCATATCGAAAAAATATTAATTGCTTTAGGAACTATTATAATAGTGTTTGTTATTATGTATTCCGCAGTAAATAACAATAGTTCAATAATTAATTTGGAGGCTGTTATTGGAATTGCTCTATCCTATTCTTTAATAGTACCGGGCATGTGGATAGCCAGCGAGAAGATGAAAGAAAAAAGAAAAAAATTAAGTATATTTATAAAAGTTTTCACCATCATAGAATGTCTTGCTTTTGCACGCTACGTTATTGCATTCTTATTTAAGTGTTAATTTCATTATTGGAACATAATACAAACTATTAAAGCCTTTTATAATTTTGCTAAGTATCCTTCCCCCCTCTGAATAAACTCCCGCATCATCTCGTCAGGAACCATGCTGCCGCCGGTAAGCCAGCACAAATGCACGCAGTTTTCGCTGTCTGCGTTCAGCAAGGCTCCATGAAGCGAAGCAGCCGCCGAAGGTTCCACATTTATATTCTCATATTGGCTTAATATGCTTAATAGCTCAAACATTTTTTCATCTGTCAGAGTATAGCAGCCCGAAACTATGTGCTGCGCTATTTTCCCCACAAATTTTGAAGCTCGGGAGACGGCCAGCCCGTCGGCCTGGGTTTTGCCGTCAATGCCTATGTCATATACTGATATTTCATCATGCTTGCCCGATATAAGCCCCAGCGCCATGCAGGGGGCATGGGTGGGCTCGGCGAAATAGCACTCCGCGCTGTCTCCGAAAACCAGCTTAAGCCCGAAGGCAATGCCTCCCGGCGCTCCGCCTATGCCGCAGGGCAGGTAAACTTTGAGCTTTTGGTTTTCATCAATTTTTATTTTTATTTCATCCAGCTTAACTTTTAGCCGCAGGGCGGCGACGGCGTATCCCAAAAATAAATCAGCGGAGTTTTCATCATCCACGAAGTGCATCCTGCTGTCATTTTCGGCCTGCTGCCTGCCCAGCCTTACAGCAGCTGAATAATCATCATTGTGCTCTATTACATTGACTCCCTTATCCTTCAGAAGCTTCTTTTTCCATTGCTTTGCATCAAAAGACATATGCACATGCACGTTGAATCCCAAGTCCGCCCCGGCAATGCCGATGCTAAGCCCCAGATTGCCCGTCGAGCCCACGGCGATGCTGTATGCTTTGAAAAACTCCTTAAACCTCGGTTCACACAAAGCGGAGTAATCATCATCATATGATAAAAGCCCGTGTTCAACTGCCAGCTTCTCGGCGTGCTTAAGCACCTCATAAACGCCGCCCCTGGCCTTGACCGAGCCCGCCACGGGAAGATGGCTGTCGAGCTTTAAAAAAACTTTGCCCTTTATGTCTGTTCCGTATATCCTTTTTATGCCCTCTTTTAAATTGGACGCTTCAACCAGCGGGGATTCAATTATGCCTTTTGCCTTTTTTGTTTCGGGATAGGCTTTTTCAATGTATTTTGAAAACCGCAAAAGCCTGCTTTGGGCATCCAGCACATCATCCAGCGTGTAAGGAATGTTTTTGAATGCCTCCTTTGCGGGCATCATTTTATCGTTGCGCCAAAAAACGGGCCCCAGCGCCGCCATTTGGTCAATATATTCCTGATTTGTTTTGGAGTTATTCATATATCAATTAAACTTTATATGTTCATCATTTCTTTTATTTTTTTCATCACAATGTCCGCCGCCTCTTCTATGTCCAATTTTGTGGTGTCGATTTCGATTTCGGCGTTTTGCGGCGGCTCATATGGGCTGGATATTCCTGTGAAGTTTGGTATTTCACCTTTCCTTGCTTTTTTATATAGACCTTTTACGTCCCGCTTTTCGCACTCTTTTAATGGAGTGGACACATAAATTTCCACGAAGCCCTCGCCTATTATTTCCCTGGCGTCCTGCCTGTCGCTTTGATACGGGGAAATAAACGATGTCAGCACAATAAGCCCTGCGTCATTCATAAGCTTTGCAACTTCTGATATCCTGCGTATGTTTTCTATCCGGTCGGTTTCCTTAAATCCCAGGTTTTTGTTTAGCCCGTGGCGCACGTTGTCTCCGTCCAGGAGCATGGTGTGCTTGCCCATGGCGAAAAGCTTCTTTTCCACTTCATTTGCCAGTGTGGATTTGCCTGAGCCTGAAAGCCCCGTGAACCACAGCACCATAGCTTTCTGGTTTTTCTGGCTCTGCCTTATTTCCTTGGTTATTTCGGTTTTTTGGTATACCACGTTGGTTGCCCTGCGCAGCGAATGCTCCACCACTCCGCAGGCTGAGGTCATGTTGGTCACCCTGTCCATCAGGATGAATTCACCCATGGACTGGATTTCGCTGAATTTGGCAAAAACCATGTCTTCACTTAAGGCTAAGTCCACAAGGCCCATTTCGTTTTTCCTAAGGCTTTCGCATGAAATGTGGCTGCCTGTGTTTATGTCCACTTTGTGCTTGATTTCCATCACGGACGCCGGCATAATTTTGGTGCCCAGCTTCAAAAGGTAATGCCGCCCCGCCACTAAATCGTTGTTGTCCATCCACAGGATGGATGCTGTGAACATGGATGAAACTTTAAGCGACGAGTCCTTTACCAAAACGCACCCTCTGGATACATCGATTTCCTTGTCGAGGCACACTGTAACGGGCATGCCCGCGTATGCCTTTTTGGCGTCTTTGTCCGTTATTAATATCTGGGTGACCTTGGCCTCTTCATTGTCAGGCAGCACTTTCACTGTGTCTTTTACCTTCAATGTGCCTGTTTCAATCTGGCCTTGGAAACCTCTGAATGTGCGGTTGGGCCTGCACACTCTCTGCACCGGCATTACAAAGCAGTCGTCTTTTATGTGGGTGTCCACCTTAGCGTTTTCTAATGTTTCAATCAGTGTGCCCTGCCTGTACCACGGCGTGTTTTTTGATTTTTCCGTTATGTTATCCCCAACTGTCGCCGAAACGGGAATTATCTTTACATCGCTTACGTTAAGTTCATCTGAAAGTTTTATAAATTCCCGGGATATCTCGTCAAATGTATCTTTGCTGTAATCTACCAAATCCATCTTGTTGACCGCCGCCACAAAGTTTTTTATGCCCATCAGCGCGCATATCCTGGCGTGCCTTCTGGTCTGGGTCAAAAGCCCCTTGGAAGCGTCAATCAAAATAACCGCAAGGTCAGCAAAGGCCGCCCCCACCGCCATGTTCCTGGTGTACTGCTCGTGCCCGGGGCAGTCCGCCACGATGAACGAACGCTCCTTTGTGGTGAAATACCTGTAGGCTACGTCAATTGTAATGCCCTGCTCCCTTTCGGCCATCAGCCCGTCCAAAAGCAAAGAGTAGTCTATGCCCCCGTTTGCGCTGCCTATTTTGCTGTCCATTTTCAATGAGTTTTCCTGGTCGGCGAAAATGAGCTTGGCGTCATATAGCATGTGCCCGATTAGCGTGCTTTTTCCGTCGTCCACCGAGCCGCAGGTTATAAACTTAAGTAAACTGTTCATCTAAAAATACCCTTCCCTTTTGCGCCTTTCCATGCTGCCTGCCGCCTCATTGTCAATTACCCGTGTGGTTCTTTCCGAGGACGCTGCGCCCAAAGTCTCCTCCACAATTTCATCCAATGTTGCGGCGCGCGAAAAGCAGCCTCCCGTCAAAGGATAGCAGCCCAAAGTCCTGAACCTGATATAGCCATGCTGTATCTCTTCGCCTTTTTTTAGCTTAAGCCTGTCATCATCTACTAGTATTATGTTGCCGTCTCTCATTATGTAAGGCCTTTCTTTGGCCATATAAAGGGGAACTATTTCAATATTTTCTCTTTTTATGTACTGCCAGATGTCTTTTTCCGTCCAGTTGGACAATGGAAATACCCTCATGCTTTCGCCTTTGTTTATCCTGGTGTTGTATATCTTCCACATCTCCGGGCGCTGGTTTTTAGGGTCCCATGCGTGCTTTGAATTTCTGAAGGAGAATATCCTTTCCTTGGCTCTGGATTTTTCCTCGTCCCTGCGCCCTCCACCGAAGGCAGCGGTGAATTCATATTTATCCAGGGCATCTTTTAACGCCTGGGTTTTCATTATGTCTGTGTATGCACTTCCGTGGTCAAATGGGTTAATGCCCTGCCTTACGCCCTCTTCATTGGTGTATACAAGCATTTGTATGCCAAGTTCTTCGGCGCGCCTGTCACGAAATGATATCATTTCTTTGAATTTCCAGGTTGTGTCAATGTGCATAAACGGAAACGGCGGCTTCTCCGGGTAGAATGCCTTCATGGCAAGGTGCAGCATAACGGAGCTGTCCTTTCCTATGGAATAGAGCATAACCGGCCTTTCACACTCGGCCGCCACCTCTCTTATTATATATATGGCTTCAGCCTCCAGCTGGTCTAAATATGTTAATTCTTTCATTTGCCCTCCGGTCTGGTCGGATAATTATAATCTGTATTCAGGTTTTTAGTCCTGCCCCTTAAGTATATATTAAATGGCCGCACTCTTTCAACATCTGACTTTTAATATTTTGCATTTGCCGCGCAAAAAAACAGCCCTTGTATATGAAATTTACAGGTTTCTTACAATGGGCTTATTTTATGTATAATTGTGAAATTAAAAATCATTCAAAAGCATTTTTATTTGTATTCATGTATTTTTAAGGCTTTTCGTAAAATCCGGCAATCTCCTTGCAAACCTTTTTTATGTCTTTTGCTTTTATGCCGTAATACATAGGAAGCCGCAGTATTTTTTTGCTTTCGGCTGTGGTGTGTTTATCCTCGCCGCAAAACCGCCCGTACTTAAGCCCGGCTTTTGATGTATGCAGCGGGATATAATGAAAAACAGAGGAAATACCCTCGCTTTTAAGGTGGGCAATAAGGGCCGTTCTTTGCTCAATACCAGCGCACTTAATGTAATAAATGTGCCCGTTGTGTTCGCACATGTCAGGTATATACGGCGCCTGCACCACGCCGCTTTGCGCAAGAGGTTTTAGCAGTTCATCGTATAAATTCCATGCCCTAAGCCTGTCTGCACTGATTTTTTCATCTACTTGAAGCTGGGCGTAAAGCCTCGCTGCGCCTATGTCGCATGGGGTGTAGGAGCTGCCTATGTCTACCCAAGTGTATTTGTCCTTTTTGCCCTGCAGAAAGGCGGTTTTGTCAGTTCCTTTGTTTTTTATTATTTCGCATCTTTCGATGAATTTTTTATTGTTTATGACTATTGCGCCGCCTTCACCCATTGAAAAGTTCTTTGTCTCGTGAAAGCTCAGGCACCCGATGTCCCCTATAGTTCCAAGTGCCCTGCCTTTGTATTTTGCCTCTATTCCGTGGGCGGCGTCTTCAATCACATATAGATTGTGCTTTTTGGCTATTGCCATTATTGCGTCCATTTCGCAGGCCACACCTGAGTAATGCACCGGGACAATGGCCTTTGTTTTCGCTGTCACTGCCTGCTCTATGAGCCTTTCGTCAATATTCATGGTGTCGGGCCTGATGTCCACAAACACTATTTTTGCGCCTCTTAAGGCAAAGGCGTTGGCAGTGGACACATAGGTGTATGACGGCATGATTATTTCATCGCCCTCCTTAACGTCAAGGAGCATCGCTGCCATTTCCAATGCATGGGTGCAGGATGTGGTAAGGGACACTTTTTCTGCCTTCATGCTGCGCGAAAAATGCTCTTCGCATTTTTGCGTAAAGCTTAGGCCTCTGTATGGCTTTCTTCCGTTTTGCAGTGATTGTTTTATGTATCTGCGTTCTTTGCCCAATGATATAGGCACATTAAATCTTATCAATTCTGTCTCCTGCGTACTTTGCACGCCATTAGTTTTTAATCTTCGACTTTTCTAAGTATAGTTTCACTTCCTGATTTATCAACATAATACACGGTGTGCTCCGCAATGTTTTGCTCCCCGCCGAATAAATGCCCGTATACCTCATTAAAATCATAGTCTGTACGGAAAACATACAAATAATTATAATTATTCAGCAAATCTTCCTTTAGCTCTTCTGGTGATACTATTTTTGTCCAGTAATCGCCGGAGTAGTATTTTTGAGTGCCTATGCTGCCTATTCCGCTTAACGAAACAGGATAGGCCAGATACTCACCTACAAAATAACTATATCCATTGGAACCTATATCAATGAAGTAAACAACCTCGCCTGCATCGGCCTCATCGCTTAAATTGCCAATGCACTCATACTCCGCGCGATTGTCATTTCCCTTTTTAACGGCAAAAGGCGCAAGCACAGTGAATGACAGCGCTGCCTCAATTACCGTTACTATTATAACAGCCATAAACACCATCAAATAACGGGGCATCTTATTTTTTTGCTCTTCGGTGTTCTTGGAAGTGTGCAAAATGTACGCGGCCAGGAACATATATATACCCAGGTAAAAAGTGCCTACATACCTGGAATATGACGCTAGGTTTGAGCCCTCTAATTCCGTAAAGACGAAAAGGTAGGAACACAGAAGAGTTACCATATAAGCCATTACGGAAATAAACAAAGTAATTCCTGTGACTATTATCCTCTTTTTAGTGCCGCCTTCTGATTTGTAATAAAGCAGCGCACCGATAAATATGAACACCGCAAGAAATGCAAAGGGCGGAATGTTGAATATGAAATTCCCTATTCCGCTGGAATTAGTGACGGTGACAAAGGCCTTAAGGAAGGAAAAAAGGGTCTCCTGCTGAGCTTGCGTTCCGCTGAACCTCACAAAAACCGTGATAATTTTATCCAAAGTTATTCCGCCTGCGTCAAATGAAATCCTCGCTGCTGAGCTGCTTAAATACGCACTCCAGGAAAGCTTAGCTCCCAGCATGAACAACACAGGCAAAGCCATGCCCAATGCAGCGGCAATCTTATTTGAGTTTTTGAAATACTCTTTTACATCAGCTTTTTTAACAAAAATCAAATCAACGGCTATTACAAAAACAGCCAGCGCGGCAAGCCCCGCCCCCGACTGCTTGACAATAGCAAGCACAAACAAAGCCAGGGAAATGTTTATTAAAGTGAATGTGCTTAAGCGGTTTGTGAAATAAACAATAAGTACATAGGCAAACAGAACCCCCAGAATGCCGTCCACATACAAAGAATCGTGCATTGTGTCGTAAAACCCTGTGGGCAAAATAACAGCTATGAGCATAATTATTATTATTTTAAATGTGTTTTTCCTTTTAAACCCCGCAAAAAGCGGCATCACTAATGAAAAATATAAAATGTTCATTGCGTGGTACATTTCAGCCTCCACGAATGAGCCCCTTATCCTCACAAATAAATACTCAAGCAAAGCTGTACCCGGAGGGTAATTTTGAAAAATAACCATTGAGTCAGGGTGAGTGCCCAATGCGTTTAGCACATACATGTCTTTAACAACCCGGCCCCAGTGGCTGAACTCATCCCAAAGGGTTATCTGCCTGCCGTTGTGCGCCCACAATGAAATCAGCGCAAACCCTGCCATGATTGCTATAGGCGTCCATGAAACGCTTTTAAAAAATTCCTTTTTGTGCTTAACTGTTGCGTAAATAAAGCCAATAACACCCAAAAAACCAATGGTGTATATTGTGTAAACCCCAGCAAGCATAGCCCCTGCTATACTGAATATGTATAGCAAAATAATTGTAAAGAGCACACACATTGGAATAATATAAACAATATCTTTTTTCCAAAAATAAGATATTACAGCCGCAAGGATAATAAGCCCTGCCAGATATCCGATCATAATCTTCCCCCCGTTTAATATAGCTTACTATTTTTATATTTAATCTCTGGTGTATAAATCCCTTGTGTAAACTTTTTCCGCAGCGTCCTGCAAATCATCAGAAAGCCTGTTGGCGACGATGACGTCAGAAACTTTTTTAAATTCCTCAAGGTCTGTCATAACTTTTGAGTGGAAAAACTCCGTCTCATGCAAAGCGGGCTCATAAACAACCACTTCTATGCCCTTGGCCTTTATTCTTTTCATAATGCCAAGTATTGCTGACTGGCGGAAATTGTCCGAATCGGTTTTCATAGTAAGCCTGTATATGCCTACGACCTCGGGATTTTTCTTTAGTATCATTTCGGCTATGTGGTCCTTTCGGGTGCGGTTGGCGTCCACTACCGCCGACATGATGTTTTGCGGAACGTCCTGGTAATTAGCAAGAAGCTGCTTTGTGTCTTTGGGCAGGCAGTATCCGCCGTATCCGAAGGATGGGTTATTGTAATGTGTGCCAATTCTCGGGTCCAGGCCCACGCCCTCAATAATCTGCTGGGTGTTTAAGCCCCTGATTTCGGCATACGAATCAAGTTCATTGAAAAAGGCAACCCTCACCGCTAAATAAGTATTTGCGAAAAGTTTTATGGCCTCTGCCTCGGTTGAGCCTGTGTAAAGCACGGGAATGTCCTTTTTAACAGCGCCTTTGCAAAGCAGGCCGGCAAAAGTTTCTGCCCTTTCTGACTTTTCGCCCACAACTATTCTTGAAGGGTATAAATTGTCATAAAGCGCCCTGCCTTCCCTTAAAAACTCCGGGGAAAAGAATATGTTGTCCGTATTAAATGTTTCTTTTATTTTTTCTGTAAACCCCACAGGCACAGTTGATTTGATAACCATTACTGCGTCTTTATTTATTTCAAGCACGTCGCTTATCACCTTTTCCACGGTGCTGGTGTCAAAGTAATTTTTCTCCGGGTCATAATTGGTAGGCGTTGAAATCACCACAAATTCCGCCCCTTTATATGCTTCCTGCGCGTCCGTTGTAGCTTTGAGGTTAAGCTTTTTTTCTGAAAGAAATTCTTCAATCTCTTTGTCTGAAATGGGGGATTTCCTGTCGTTTATCATGTCGACTTTTTCTTTAACTATATCAAGCGCCGCAACTTCATTGTCCTGCGCCAAAAGCACAGCCATTGACAGCCCCACATATCCGGTTCCTGCGATTGTAATTTTCATAGCTTATCTCTTTTCTGTTATTTTATTTACGGTTTACTCCATAAGCAATTTTTATATTAAAATTCAAACAGTTTGCGTGTGTCTTTTATTTTCTGCGTATTGTCAGCCTTTTTCATGCC
>CAZDZB010000088.1:0-9028 GCA_964509795.1 uncultured Christensenellaceae bacterium
TATCAAAAATCATAGTATCTAAATCATTTTTTCTACCTTCTCTTATTTCAGAATATCTATTTTTGTAGCCGGAAACCGTGTATGTACACGGAACGATAATAATTTCCGGATTCGATCTTTAGCATTTCAACATAAAAAACACACTTTGTAATTACTTAAATTTTTCAGATATGACCATCAAAACCAAAATCTATTCCATGCTGATGCTTTGCCTGTTGCTGATTCTGTCTGGCTGCAACAAGGACAAAGAAGAGTATTTTGCCGAACCGGGTTGGCTGGAACCACCAATATATACTGTCTTGCAGCAAGAAGGTCGATTTACAAAATATTTACAATGTCTTGACAGTACTTTGTATGCTTCTGTATTAAAAGGTGCAGGACTTTACACTGTCTTCGCCCCAAACGATGAGGCTTTCACCGCATACATGACCAGTCGTGGCTATTCATCAGTGGCAAATATCCCATATTCCGAGATTGAAAAAATTGTTGCATACTCTATTTGCTACAGCACCTTCACCTTAGACTCAATAGGTGTACAAGGTGGATTCAAATACAAAACACAGTATTATGCACTACCCTATAAAGATCCTGAATTTAATAACGAATGGGTCGTTGACCAGACAATGGAAAACGTATGGACTACATCCTTCAACAACTATAAATTCATTCCTGCCTTTACGAATACTTTTTTCTCTTCCTTCAATCCTCCATTATCAGCTTCCGATTACAATGTATTCTTCCCTGATGTAACATTTTCGGGAAAAAATATTCAGAGCGGTGAAATACTGAAAGCTGATATGCGTGCCGAAAACGGGATAATACACGAAGTATCAACAGTTAATCTTCCCCTGGATAATATAGCAGATATTCTGAAAAAACCGGAAAACAGTATTTTCAAATCACTGGTAGATGCAAAAGACGAATATGGAGATTACCTGTTCAGAACATATACCCAAGTTACTTCACCCACGCAGCTCAAAACGCTCCAGAAAATAATGCCCAGAGAAAATATCGAGAAGATATTTGTAAAGTATTATGTGGGGTTGAATTATTCATTAAATCTGGAAAACGTACAGGATGAAAGCGGAAGATATACACCCGAAAAAAACGGTTATACACTGATATTACCCACGAGCAGCGCCTTAAGTGAATATTTGCAAAACCGCGTAATGAAATACTACTCCAATACAAATGAATTACCGGAAGAAATAACTAAAACATTAATTCAGGCGCACATGATTCCATCGCTCGTTTGGCCGGCCACTTATGCTAACTCAGTAAATGGCAACGGTGACTACCTGAACGGTTCGGGCAGCAATGGATTGAAATTTACGGAAAGCAGCATCAAAGGTGCAACCCTGGCAAGTAACGGATTCGTTTATCAAAGCAATCAGGTGGTTAAGAGCAGAATCTTCGAATCGGTATATTCCGAACTTTTTCTTAATCCGGCACACAAATGGGCAAACATAGGTTTTGTAAACAACTTTAACACCTCATTGCGCGAAGACTTACAGAAATGTATATTGAACGGATTTATTTCTGAGCGCTACACACTTATAACTTTCGATGACAGGCTGCTTGTAAATGACGGATTTTCATACAACTCAAGCAACAATACCTTCTCACATTCGGTGAGTGGTGTTACAGCCAACAGTCGCTTAACACGCTTGCTTCGCGAACATGTTTTTGAAGGACTGGCAAATAGTGAAGTAAACTCAGAAATCAATGATTTCGCAACAACAGGTATTTCAAACGAAGACAACTGGAATTTCGCGGTTACAAGTTACGGAGATCCTGTCAGGTACAAAAACAATCAGATTCAGGCTGCCGGTAATATAGAGGATAATACCTTTGTTAACCTGACAAAGCTGAATGAAACCTATCTGAACGGAACAGTTTGGAAAGCAGATCAGCCATTACAGTACTCTCCACGTTTCTCAGGTGCAAGCGACGATAAGAAATTTAAGGATTTATCGCTTTGGGAATATCTCGACAGAGCGCGTACGCAGAATCCGAATGTGAAACTTTTTGTCGATTATTTGCAGAGATGTATAAAAACATACCCCGACGATGCTGCCAGCACAGCCCTGGATGGTATAAGCACCGAACAGTTTTACACGGTATTAATGCCCAACAATTCTGCCATGCAATCTGCAATCTCTGCAAAGCTAATTCCACCTATCGATTCTATAGCCTCTGCCTATCCTCAGGCATTTGCCAGAGCTGCATTTTTTATCAATTCACACATTATTCAGGGTCGTGTTTTTGTTGATGACAATAAAAAATACCTGTATCCTGCTAATGCAAATTCGCTGAATAAAGCACTTGTACCGGTTCAGGCTAAAGTAAATAACGAAAGACTTGGGCTTACGAACCAAAGTCTGCTAATCGAAGTAAGTAAAACAACTTCAGGATTAATCAGCTGGCTGCCTCAGGATGTTATGCTGGGCACTAAAGTACTTGTGTCGGGTAAAGTTTCGGGTACTATGCGAGTACAACGTGGCAAGCCCACCGGAACCTCACTCCCGAATAATTACAGGAGCAACCGAATAGCTTGTAAAGCTGTTCTGCACGAAGTAAACAACTATATCTCCTTTACATTAAATTAGCCAAATAAAAAATTCCGGTATGCAATGATTTCATGAGTAGAAATCGTAATTAAACAATTCTTTATCGTATGAAAAATACAGGAAAAATTATTATTCTCATTACTATATTGCTTCTGTCAACAGAAATTATTTCTGCACAGGGAGGAAAATTTTTGGTTCGTGGTACTGTCATATCAGCAACAGACAATTTGCCGATAGTAGGTGCAACAGTGGCAGAAATTAATCCCGATAATCGTACTGTGAATGGTGTTGTTACAAATCTCGACGGTAATTTCAGTATATTGGTATCAAGCAGTAAAAATACATTGTCATTTAGCTTTGTAGGATACAAAAAGCAGCAGATGTTAATCGGCGAAAATACTGCTGTAAAAATCACACTGTACGAAATGGACCAGTTAAAGGAAATAGTAGTGAGAGCAAAACCCAAACAAAGAGTCGGTTCACTTGATATTGACGAGCGGGATATTTCAATGGCAATTTCGAAGTTAAGTGCAGAAGACATAAGCGAACTTAACGTTGCTTCTGTTGATGAGGCCCTCCAGGGCCGAATGGCCGGAGTTGATATTATGGCTAATTCCGGTGAGCCGGGAAGCGGTATGTCAATCCGAATCAGGGGAATAACTTCTATCAGCGGAAACAACCAACCGATGATTGTGGTGGATGGTATTCCGCTAGAAACGGCGGTCGGTGCCGATTTTGACTTTGCTACTGCAACTGAAGAAGAATTTTCCCAGCTACTGAACGTTGCCCCGGCAGATATCAAGGATATCGTGGTATTAAAAGATGCTGCAGCTACGGCAATCTGGGGCTCAAAAGCAGCAAACGGAGTTTTGCAGATTACTACCCGACGCGGAACAATCTCACCTCCCAAAATAACCTTTATTGCAAAAGCAGGATTTTCACCTCAACCCGATGCAATCCCAACCCTATCGGGCGACGAATACTCCACCATGATTCTCGAATCGTACATGAATACCGGAAAACCGCTTGATTTGCTGACTGTTACGGGTAAGCCCTTTTCTTATGACCCACGCGATCCCTATACTTTTTACAATTACCGAAACAACACCGATTGGGTAAGAGCAGTTTCGCAGACCGGAAACAATCAGGATTACAACCTCTCGGTGCGCGGTGGTAGTTCTAAAGTCAGGTATTCATTTTCGGCAGGATTTTACAACGCAAGAGGTAACACAATCGGCACGGGACTTTCACGTATTAATACACGCCTGAACTTAGACTATTTTGTATCGGACAAAATCAAGTTCTCTGCCGATATAGCTTATACTCATTCCGATAACCGACGCAATTTTTTGCCGGATGGCGATGAGAAAAATGATGTTCGTTCGCGCGCCTACACCATGATGCCTAATCAGGGTATATACGAATTCAACGAACTTGGGATTCAGATGCCTACCTATTTCACCCCAATTAATGGACCACAGGGCTCTTATCCAAGCATCTTCAATCCGGTGGCTCTGGCCAATCTGGGTAATTTCAATATTAAAAGCGAAAAAGTTATTCCGCATTTATTGCTTTCAATTACACCGAACAATACCTGGCGCTACAGCTTTGATGTGGGCTTTGATGTGGGCAATGACCGCAAGGAGAAATTCCTTACCCAGACTGCTTCAGGGGTAAACTGGTATGATAATAAATATTTTAATGCTGCATCAGTGTCTGAACCGGAATCGTTTGTTATTCAGACATTTAATAAACTTTATTTCACGCCGCAATTACCAGAAGATAAACATCGGCTCATTGCATTGCTGGGATTGAATACTTATTCCCGCGAAAGCTTTTCGCTGGATGTAGCAACTGCCGGTTCACCATCAAATTATCTTACTGATCCGGTTAATTATTACATTCTTGATGCCGGACTCAGTTCGGGTGTTGGTCAGCAACGCAGCATGAGTGCCTATACGAATGTAAATTATACACTGCTGGACAGATACACGATATTTGGAAACGTTGCCCTTAACGGAGACTCACGCTTTGGTAAAAATTACCGTTATGGAATTTTTCCTGCCATTTCAGGCCGTTGGCGCGTTTCGGGCGAGCCATTTATAAAATCTTTTACCGAAAAATGGCTCAATGATTTTTCATTGCGTGCGTCTTACGGTGTTACCGGTAAAAGCCCCGATGCTGATTATCTGTATTTTAACCGTTACAGCACATACAGTTACGGTTACCTCGGCGAATCCTCATCATATCCTTCCTCACTCGAACTAAAACAACTGCGGTGGGAGCGTTCTGCTCAAAATAACTATGGATTGAACTTTGTAGCATTTGACTATAAATTAAACATTGAATTTGATTATTACGTAAGAACTACCAGAGACCAATACAGTGCAAGAACTAATATTCCAACTTCATCGGGCTTTTCGACCATGGCCCTGAACTTCGGAACACTTCAAAATAAAGGCTGGGAATTAAGCGTAAGCTACACACCTGTAAAAACCAAAGACTGGAACGTGAATTTGGTTTTCAATATGGCAAGAGAACAAAATGCAGTAACCGAACTTTCGGAATATGCCGATCTGGATAATTTTGAAGACTGGAGTAAGAATGGAGAATACATTACCCGCATAGTTGCCGGGCAGCCCCGCGGAGCATTTTACGGGTATAAATACGATGGAGTTTACCTGAATAAAGACCAGACTATAGCCATAGGAAACGATGGTAAACAAATTACAACCACCGACGAAAACGGCAATACAGTTCCTGTTTATATGAAATTCGGTTATCCGACGGTCAACTACACTTTCCAACCCGGCGATGCCCGATATGTAGATATCAATAAAGATGGTCAGATAAACTATCAGGATATAATGTATCTGGGCGATTACAATCCGTTGTTTTACGGAGGTATTACACCTTCCATAAAATGGAAAAACTTGTCGCTGAATACTGTATTCCATTACCGGTATGGAAACAAAATTGTAAATGCTGCCCGTATGTCACTTGAAAATATGTATGGTTTTGATAATCAGGCAACATCGGTCTTACGACGCTGGCATCACGAGTACGCAGATCCGGTTGATGCTCCTGAAGGATTGTTGCCTCGTGCTTTGCATGCACAGGGTTATAACTGGCTGGCATCCGACCGCTTTGTGGAAGATGGCTCTTTTATCCGCTGGAAGTCATTCACACTTCGCTATAATTTTCCCAAAAAACTAATTACACAATGGAAACTGCAGGAATTATATATTTATTATACGATGCAAAATGTATTGCTCTTGACAAATTACACTGGACAGGATCCCGAAATCAAACTCGGCAGTTTCGAAGATAATGCCCGTGCGCCGATACCCAAAAGTTATATGTTTGGATTAAATATATCGTTCTGATAAAAGAAACAGCAAATTTTGATTAAAGAATTGAAATACAATTCATCATTCATAACATAAAAAACACATGAAAAAATTTATTCAGATAATAATTATATTTTCAACAATTGCTTTTGTCAGTTCCTGCGATTCCTGGTTGGATGTACAGCCTGAAGACGGTGTGGTACGTGAACGCTACTGGAAAACCAAAGAAGAAGTTCGGGCTGCCGTTCTTGGCTGTTATTCGCAGATGCTTGACGTCAAAATGATGCAACAGTATTTTGTGTGGGGCGAAATGCGCGCCGAAATGGTAACACCCGGAAGCGCAGCAAAACCTGACCTCATCGCCTTGAATACGGGTGAAATTACATCAACGAATTCATATACCGACTGGGCTTCGTTCTACAAAGTAATAAATCAATGTAATACAGTAATTGAACTTGCTCCTGCTGTTCTGAAAATTGATGAATCATTTTCAGAAAAACAACTCAATGAGTTTTTGGCAGAAGTTACCTGTATCCGGTCTTTGATGTATTTTTATCTGGTGCGCACTTTCCGTGATGTGCCTTACTCCGAAACTGCCAGCATTTACGATTATCAGAATTATTCAATACCCAAAACAGATGGTAAAACAATTATTGATAAACTCATTACTTCACTGGAAGCGGTAGAAAACAACATTCCTTTGAAGTACGACAATACCACAGCTTCTGAGCAGGAGAGCGCCAATCCAAACAAAGGACGTATAAATTATTACGGTTGGGCAAGTTTACTGGCAGATATTTACCTGTGGAAAGGTCAATATGAAAAATGTATAGATATGAGTACACGTGTAATTGAGTCGGGACAGTACTCGCTGGTACCCGTAGCACGTGCAGAAGTGCTGAGTTTCAATGTTGAAACAGGACGTACCGATACTGTGTATGAAGCTCAGCAGGGAGATGTGGTTGCTATGTTCAACACTATGTATGCTCAGGGAAATAGCGTGGAAAGCATTTTTGAACTGCAAAATCCGCCAACATTCAACAATCCGTTTGTATCCATGTTCAGCGGAAATGTAGCCAATTCTATTGAGGTTAATCAGGCAAGTTTCTCCAATGAGTATTTTATCCCATCAAATATTGACAGAATATGGAGAGATATCCGCACAGAAGGAGTTGCTTATCAGGGCAAATATGTATGGAAATGGGCCGGTTTGAATAATACTACATCGCCTGTACAATGGCGCACTACATCAACATCCAACAGCAACTGGATTTTCTACCGGCTTGCAGATGTAATGTTAATGAAAGCAGAGGCTTTAACTGAACTTGCTATGACAAATAACAATCAGGAATTATTAAACCAGGCACTGGACCTGATTGGGGAAATCCGTGCACGCGGCAATGCACCTGAATCAACCGATTTGTTTTATAAACATGCAGGTGATCTGGATGCAAAAACCATGGAAGAGTTTGTTATGGCTGAAAGGACGCGGGAACTTACCTTTGAGGGAAAACGCTGGTTTGACCTGATTCGTCTGGCTCAACGCGATAATTACAGCGAGCGTACTATGGGATACCTGCTGCGTATGGTAGTACTTGCATCGCCACCCGAAAAGACATCTATTATTCAGAGCAAATGGCAAACAAATCACGGAAGTTTATATTTGCCGATAAATTCAGGAGAACTGCAACGAAACAAGAACCTGGTACAAAATGACTTTTATTCGAAATAGAATGCCCGGTTCATCAAAACTCCTGAAATAATTTATTTACAAGCATAAATTCTTTTAACACACAAATAATTTGTGGCTCAAATGAAAATGTATTCCGGAGTAAAAAAAACAGTTTTGAAAAAAATATTATCTCATGAAACAAAAATATAAACTCAGTTGCTTTCTTTTTTGAAATAAAAAAAGCATGCTTGCGGGTTTCCATGAGAACAAAAAAACATTCATTCAGACATGAAAAAGAATTATTTAATTTCGTTATTTACAGTGTTGATGCTTCTGCTGACACTGAATTCCTGTACGAAAGATGTGGAAGAAATTGTTATTTCTGACGACAAGCAAATTGACGAATTGATGGAAATACACAATCTGAAATCATTTCTGGCTATACTTGATAAGAGCGAAATGAGAAGTACAGTTCATGCTTATGGTAACTATGCTCTTTTTGCTCCAACCGATGATGCCGTTGCCGCATACATTAAGCAAGTTGGAAAAGCATCAGTCGATGACCTTAGCAAAGAGGAAGCTGTGGAAATTGTGAAGTATCACCTGCTTAATATTACTAATAAATCAGACAGTTTAACAACAACAGGCTTTGTCGATGGACGAATGGCGTATCCAAATTTTGCCGGATCCTATCTTACAACTAAACAGACAGGTGAAGATATCCGTATAAACCGTCAGGCAACAATTTTATCACCCCGCGACATAAAAGCAAGCAACGGTCATTTACACATCATCGACCGTTTGCTGACACCGCCCCATCCTGTTTCCGAATCCATCACAGCAAGAGTGCGTGCCCTGCCCAACGATAAATTTTCCCTTTTCAAAGAAGCGTTTGAGCGCTCCGGTATGGCTGATATCCTTTCACAAAATGTAAAGCGACAGTGGAAAACCCTGTTTATTCAGGATGACGAAGCCTATGCTGATGCCGGCATTCATAACCTTGCAGAGCTGATTGCTGATTTGAAAGTGAATACACCCGCTGTAGAAAACGAAGACTCTCTGCTTAAAAACTATATTGGATATCATACAGTTCCACGTTTACAATATGTGGCTGATATGCTTGTGGTATCAAGCCTGCAGACTTTGATTAAAAATCAGGTAATTACATTTACACGTCAGATTAACAATACCGAAACAACCATTTTAATCAACGAACTTAAACTCGGACAGACCACAGAAGCAGGAATTCCTTTGGACAGAAAAAGCGAGTATTCCGACTGGTCGTGTTCAAATGGAGTAATTCAGAAAATCAATGGAAATATCCAGATAAAAATCCGTTCAGCTTATCGTATTTACTGGGATATTGCAGAGCAACCTGAAATTATGGCACTCAGAAACTTCCGCAAACCCGGTTGTGCTGCCGATTACAATCCCGG
>CAZDZB010000089.1:0-8885 GCA_964509795.1 uncultured Christensenellaceae bacterium
CCCGACACCAGCACATTGCGCCAATATCCGAAGTTGAAAACTGAATACCTGGCGTATTTTTCAACCTCCATTATAAGCCCCAGATACCCAAGCATAATGGCAAAGCGCACCTTTTCATCATCTGTTATTTTAAAAGCATTGTCCGATGCCTCATTGTAATCTGCAATTACTGCCTGTTTTTTCTCAAGGTCCATATTCATAAAGTCAAGACACACAAAGTCCGCCGCTCTGTCGCCCCACATGCACCTTTCAGGGTCAATCCATGATAATGTGATATCATCATTTTCTTCCTTAACGAAAATATTGGCAGGCCATATGTCAAAATTAATCAGGGAGCACTCCGCCTTTTTCAATGTGTCTTTATATGTGCCCACATAATAAAGCAGCCTCTGCCCTCTTTTTGTCTTTTTGCCCAGCCTGGCACAGTCCTTTATCAAATCTTTAACCATGCCCTGCAGGGCGCTGTGCCAGTTGTCGTGCAGTGTGTTTTGGCGGTATCCGAATTTTTCGCCTTTTACGCTGTGCATTCTTGCTGTCATTTGAGCGAGTTTTTTATATGCGGTTTGCTTTTGGCTGTCAGTAAGGTTTGCTTTGTCTATTCTATCGCCCTGTATTTTTTCCATGATGAAATAATCAGCGGCAATTACAGAATGGGAAAAGTCCCAGAAATAAATCTGCGGCACGTTGATGTGAGATTCTTCTTTCATAACAGAGTAAAAATAAATCTCCTGCTCCATCATGCCTTTTTCATATGTTAATATTCTCTTCTTGTCCGCCGGGGCAATTTTTATAACATAATCTTTGCCGCCCGCTTTGGCTTCAAACACGCTGTTGAATTCCCCCGAGTTCATGGGGGCTATGTGCTCAACGTTTGGTATTTCGGCCTTTTCAAAGAGTTGTTTAATCGTGTCTTTGCTTACTTTGTATTTTGTTTTGCTTTTCATTTTCCACTCCATACCGGAAAGTATATTTATATTTTTATTATTAATTATTCTGAGGGCTTTTGCAATGCTTAATTATTAAAATTTTTATAAATAAAGCACATTTGACGCAATAGTTTTAATTCAGAGTGTTTAATAAGTAAAAACAACTAAAAATATAAACTATTCTTCTTTACTTGCGAAAGATGAAAAACAACCTTATCACTAGCTCTAATTGACTTTGAGCTAGCAGTAGGAAAAGGCACCATTATTCACTTCGCGAAGGCGCAAAAGCTTAGATTTGGTATCGGCTGATAGAATAATAGTGTCTTTTCCGTCAAGCTGCATCGAAAAGTCTTGAACTTCTTTTTGCTTCGTTTTTCTTCTTTCAAGAGAAGAAAAATGAAGGCTCTCTCGCTCATAGTTGAATAATTCCCTGTTGTATCTTTCATTTACTAGCAGTATATAAACTTTATCTACAGTCTGAGTATTAATTATTAATTTCTTCTGCCTGCAAATTGACATCCACACGGACATTTTGATATAATTACATTAACAAAATATACGGCCTAAAGATATTAGACACAAGAAGGCAAAATGACTGTTTTAAGGCAGTTCATTTTGCTTTTTTATTTTCTTATAAAGATACGAGGTAAATATGAAAAACCAAATAATTGTAGAAGGCGGCGGCTTAAGCCTTGATGATTTCATTGCTGTGTGCAGGCACAACGCCAAAGTTGTAATTTCAGATGAAGCCAAAAAAAGAATTGCCGCGTCCAGGGCAACTGTTGATTCCTTTGTGGAAAATTCCGACATAGTCTACGGCGTAACCACGGGCTTTGGCAAATTCAGCGAAGTGTATATATCCAAAGAACAGTCCAGGCTTATGCAGAAAAACCTGATAGTTTCCCACGCCGTCGGAAGCGGAAATTTCTTTGACACACAAATCGTTCGCGGCATAATGCTGCTTAGAATAAATAACTTATGCATTGGCTTTTCAGGGGTGCGCTATGAAACAGTGCAGACCTTAGTTGACATGCTGAACAAAGGCCTGCACCCGCAGATTCCCGAAAAAGGCTCATTAGGCGCAAGCGGGGATTTGGCGCCTTTGGCCCACATGGTTCTTCCGATGCTGGGCATGGGCACCGCCGAATACAAGGGCGAAATTTTAAGCGGAAACCATGCCATGGAAAAGGCCGGCATCGGCGTAATTGAGCTGATGGCAAAGGAAGGCCTGGCCTTAATCAACGGCACCCAGGTGATGACCTCCGTCGGGGCGCACACGGTGTATGATGCCATACGGCTGCTTGACGTATGCGACCTTTCAGCCTCCATGACCTTTGAGGCGCTGCACGGCATAACAAGCGTGCTGGATGAAAGGCTGCACGCCCTAAGGGCGCATAAAGGGCAGATGCACACAGCCAAAAACATGCAGAAAATGCTAAGGGAAAGCAAATGCACAATGATACAGGGCGAGGGCAAAATACAGGATGCATATTCCTTGCGCTGCACTCCCCAGGTGCACGGAGCCAGCAGGGACGCTGTGGAATACATCAAGGAAAAAGTCGAAATCGAGATGAACTCCGTTACAGACAACCCCATAATTTTTTCAGACACCATGGAGGGCATATCCGGCGGCAATTTCCACGGGCAGCCTGTCGCATTGGCGTTTGACTTTCTGGGCATTGCTTTAGCTGAGCTTGCCGACATTTCCGAGCGCCGCCTTGAAAGGATGGTCAACCCCGCGCTCAACGGGCTGCCAGCGTTCCTTGTGGAAAACGGCGGCCTTAACTCCGGCTTTATGATTGTGCAGTATTCGGCGGCCGCGCTGGTTTCTGAAAACAAGGTGCTCTCCCACCCTGCCAGCGTCGACTCCATACCTTCATCGGGCAACCAGGAAGACCATGTTTCCATGGGCACAATAGGAGCGCGCAAGGCGATGGAAATCCTCAAAAACACCCGGCGGGTCATCGCAATGGAGATGATGTGCGCCTGCCAGGCCATAGATTTAGGCACAAAAAAGCAGCTGGGATATGCCACGCAAAAGGCGTATAATATAATAAGAGAGCGTGTCAGCATGCTGGAATATGACAGGGAAATGTATGAAGACATAAACAATATCGAAAGCCTTATAACAGATGAAGAATTTGACAAAATAATTAAATCCCTTTAACAACCAAAAGATACGAGGTGCAAAATGCCGCAACAAAACACACTGCAAAACGCAATGAAAATAAAGCTGGACGATACCCTTCCCGAATACCACCCTCTCGATGAAAAATACCGCAGAGCGCCCAAAAGAGAGCTATTATTAAATCAAAAGGAAATAAAACTGGCCCTTAAAAACGCGCTGCGCTACGTTCCGGAAAACCTGCACGAAAAGCTGGCTCCTGAGTTTTTGGACGAGCTTATGACGCGCGGCAGAATATACGGATACAGATTCCGCCCCGAAGGCAGGATATACGGCAAACCCATCGATGAATACAAAGGAAACTGCACAGAGGGCAAAGCCATTCAGGTGATGATTGACAACAACCTGGACTTTGAAATTGCGCTCTACCCTTATGAACTGGTGACCTACGGGGAAACAGGACAGGTGTGCCAGAACTGGATGCAGTACACCCTCATAAAAAAATACTTAGAGCAGCTCACCGATGAGCAAACCCTGGTTGTGGCCTCCGGGCACCCGTTGGGGCTTTTCAAATCCCACAAAAAAAGCCCTCGTGTCATTTTGACAAACGGGTTGATGATAGGCATGTTCGACAACCCGGAAAGCTGGTCAAAGGCGGCTGCCATGGGAGTCAGCAATTACGGGCAGATGACAGCAGGCGGCTGGATGTACATAGGCCCCCAGGGCATAGTCCACGGCACATACTCCACCTTAATTAACGCCGGACGCATTAAGCTTGGGCTAAGTAACGACGCAAACCTTAAGGGCAAGCTTTTTGTGACATCGGGCCTTGGCGGCATGAGCGGAGCACAGGCAAAGGCAATAGAAATTGCAGGCGGTGTGGGCATAATAGCCGAAGTGGACAAATCCCGCATAGTAACAAGGCATAACCAGGGCTGGGTCAAGAAAATGTCCAATAACCTGGATGAAGTTTTCGCCTGGGCGGCTGACTGCATGAAAAACGGCGAAACCGTTTCCATAGCCTACCACGGCAACATAGTTGACTTGCTGCAGTACGCCGTTGACAATAATATTCATATTGACCTTTTAAGCGACCAGACATCCTGCCACGCACAATACGACGGCGGGTACTGCCCGCAGGGGCTTAATTTCGAGCAGCGCACCGAAATGCTAAAAAGCGACAAGCCTGCCTTTAAAAAGCTGGTGGATAAATCCCTGATAAAACACTTTGAGCTGGTTAAAATACTTAACGATGCTGGAGCGTACTTTTTCGACTACGGCAATTCATTCATGAAGTCCGTGTTTGACGCGGGGGCAAAAAAAATAGCCGCCAACAAAGAAAACACAGACGATGGGTTCATTTTCCCCTCATATGTGGAAGACATCATGGGGCCAATGCTGTTTGACTACGGCTACGGGCCATTCAGGTGGGTGTGCCTCAGCGGAAAGCAAAGCGACCTGGACAAAACAGACGAGGCGGCAATGCGCATAATTGACCCTCAAAGAAGAAGCCAGGACATGGACAACTGGATATGGATAAGAGACGCCAAGAAAAACAACCTTGTGGTAGGCACAAAGGCGAGAATACTCTATCAGGACGCAATTGGGCGGCGGGACATCGCCCTTGAATTCAACAAAATGGTAAGGGATGGTGACATCGGCCCGGTCATGATGGGAAGAGACCATCATGACACGGGCGGCACCGACTCAACATTCCGCGAAACCTCAAACATAAAAGACGGCAGCAACATCACTGCCGACATGGCCGTGCACTGCTTCGCCGGCAACGCCGCAAGGGGCATGAGCATGGTGGCGCTGCACAACGGCGGCGGCGTGGGCATAAGCAAGGCCATAAACGGCGGCTACGGCATGGTTTTGGACGGCAGCGACAGGGTGGACGAAATCCTAATGAGCTCCATCCCATTTGACGTAATGGTGGGGGTAGCCCGAAGAAACTGGGCAAGGTGCGAGCACTCCATGGAAACAGCAGCCCTCTATAACCAAAACTACAGCAAAGACAACAGCATAACGATACCATACATCGCAGATGACAACTTAATTGACAAACTGGTAGATGAATATAAATAACGGAGGAAACAATGGATAAAATAATTGAATGCGTGCCAAACTTCAGCGAAGGGCGCGACCTTGAAAAAGTGGAAAAGATAGTTGACTGCTTCCGCGGCAAAAAGGGCGTAAAGCTTTTGGATTACAGCAGCGATGAAGACCACAACCGAAGCGTCGTTACAGTAATCGGCGAACCGGAGGCTCTGCGGGACGCCGTGGTGGAGGCCGTGGTTAAGGCAGTGGAATTAATCGACATGACAAAGCACCAAGGCCAGCACCCACGCATGGGAGCAGTGGACGTTATCCCGTTTATACCAATTAAAAACACAACGGTAAAAGAAGCCGACGAAATAGCAAACCAGGCGGCCAAGCTGGCATCTGAAAAATGCGGGCAGCCATTCATTCTGTATGAAAAATCCGCCACAGCGCCAAACAGGGAAAACCTGGCGAAAATCCGCAAAGGCGAATTTGAAGGCATGGCAGAAAAAATGCAAAGCCCCGAATGGCAAAGCGACTACGGCCCCAAAACAATCCACCCAACCGGCGGCGTGACGGCAATAGGAGCAAGGATGCCCCTGGTTGCCTACAACATTAAATTAGACACCGACAGGCTGGACGTAGCCGACAAAATAGCAAAGCAGATCCGCCACCTAAGCGGAGGATTCAGATACTGCAAAGCAATGGGCGTTGAATTAAAAGACAGGGGCATTGTGGAAGTTTCCATGAACCTGACTGACTACAGCAAAACGGCCATATACAGGGCATTTGAAACGGTGAAGATGGAGTGCAAGCGCTACGGAGTCAACGTGCTGGGCAGCGAAATTATCGGGCTTGTGCCCATGCAGGCGCTGATTGACTGCTCCGAATACTACCTCGGCCTTGAAAACTTTTCAATGGACCAGGTATTAGAATCCAGGCTTTAAAATGGACAGGCTGATACTTGCAAACATAGCCCAGCTTGCAACATGCGCAGGCGATGCCCCTAAAAAAGGCAGTGAAATGGAAGACATAGGCGTTTCGCAAAACGACTGTGTATTAATTGAAGACGGGATAATAAAAGAGCTGGGCGCTACGGAGGATATCCTTTCACGTTTCAGAAAACCTGAATATAAAATGATTGACTGCGCAGGCAATGCTGTGCTGCCCGGGTTCATCGACAGCCATACCCATTTTGTTTTCGCCGGGCACAGGCAGGATGAATTCGCTATGCGCCTTAAGGGCATGTCCTATATGCAAATATTAAAGCAGGGCGGCGGCATTGCAAACACCGTCAACCCCACGCGGGAAGCCAGCCTTGATGAATTGATTGAAACGGGCATAAAAAGAGCTGACGCAATGCTTGAAATGGGCGTTACCACAGTGGAGTGCAAAAGCGGATACGGGCTGGACAAAGACACCGAAATAAAGCAGCTGGCCGCCGCAAAGGCCGTAAACGACAGCCACGCAATCGACGTTGTCACAACCTTCATGGGCGCTCATTTGGTGCCCAAGGAATTTGAAAAAAGGGCTGACGATTACCTGGACTTTTTGTTAAGCGACGTAATGCCGGAGGTAAAGGAGCAAAACTTAGCGGAGTTTGCTGACATCTTCTGCGAAAAAGGAGTCTTTGACATTAAGCAAAGCCAAAGGTATTTGGCGGCGGCAAAAAAAATGGGCTTCAAGCTCAAAATCCATGCCGATGAAATCGTAGACATCGGCGGCGCTGAACTGGCCGCCAAAATGGGCGCGGTGTCGGCTGACCACCTTTTAAAGGCGAACAAAAAGGGCATAAAACAAATGGCAAAATCAGGCACAGTAGCGACGCTTCTTCCCGCCACGGCGTTTTGCCTGAAGGATAAATTCGCCGATGCCCGGATGATAATAGACGCCGGCTGCCCCGTGGCATTAGCCTCCGATTACAACCCTGGCAGCTCGTGCACATGCTCTGTGCCGCTTATCATATCCTTAGCGGCGCTTAAAATGGACATGACAGTAAATGAAATAATAACAGCCCTCACAATAAACGCCGCCTGCGCACTAGACAGGCAAAATGAAATAGGCAGCATTGAGCCGGGCAAAAAAGCGGACATCATAATTTCGTCCTACCCCAGTGTGGATTACCTCCCATATTACGCAGGGATAAACATAGTCAGAACCGTCATCAAAAACGGCAAGGCGGTAATTGAAAACAGGAGAACAATATGAAAAATTTAACCGTAGCAGAGTTTACAAAAAAGACAGCCTCCAACGACCCGGTTCCGGGCGGAGGCAGCATAGCCGCCCTTGCGGGAGCATTGAGCGCGGCGCTTGCCGAAATGGTTGCCTCATTGACTGAGGGAAGCCCCAAATACGAAGAAGTAAAAAATGAAATGGCAGATATAAAGGAAAAAGCAAACCTCGTAAGCCTTTCGCTTTTAGATGACATTGAAAAAGACAGCGAAGCCTTCACCAAGGTGATGGACGCCTACAGAATGCCCAAAGCGACGGATGAAGAAAAAAGCAAAAGGTCATCCGCCATTCAGCATGCCCTTAAGCTGGCCGCCGAGGTTCCCATGAGCGTGGCTGCAAAAGCCTATGATATCATGGAATATTCCAAGGCAGTGGTCGCCAAAGGCAACCAAAACGCCGTGACCGACGGAATGGTGTCCGCCATGATGGCAAGGACTGCTGTGCTTTCTGCATTGCTAAATGTCAAAATCAACTTATCCTCCATCAAGGATGAAAACTACACTTCAAGCATGAAACAAAAATGCGCGGAACTTGAAAAAAAGGCTGTGGAAAAGGAAAAGGAAATATTAAACAGCGTAAAATTATAAAAAGCCGCCTAAAACCTTTGCCTTTGTGATATACTTATCTGGTGAGAGGTGAAGATAAGAATATGGCAAACACAGGAATAGGCAAAATAGCGCTTTCGCTGGCGATAGCGGACAAAAGCGAAGAGAAAATAATAAAAACATACCAGGATAAAGGATATACCCTTTTGAAAGGCCACGCCGGCTCCATGAACGCAGGCAAAATTTTTGCCGCCGTGGAGACCGCCGTAATCCGTGAAAAAATGATAGGCGAAACATACCACGAAGAGCACGCCCTATACCATGCCATAAGCGAGGCGTTTTACGGATACTGCAGAGGCCCAGTGGCATTAGACACCGTTTTAAGGACAACAGGGCTGGTCTTCACAGTTGTCAAAGGCCCTCTGGCTTTAGGCGACAAGGAAAACAAGGAATGGATTGCCGTGGTGCTTTACGGCATGATTGGCTCGCCAAGGCAGGGGTTTGAGCATGAGGCAATCGGGCTTGGGATTCAGCCGATATAGTGCTTAGGTTTATTAACCCCTAAAATCTCAGCAATAATGAAATTTTATTTTTTTGCAAAATGTGTTAATTTTTATATTAATATGATATAATAACTAAATCAATTATTGCGGAGCGAACTTTGAAAGACAAACTAGATATTAATTTACTGGAAAATGGTTTTACAAACATTAAAATCGGGGAGTTAACACAAGAAGTAATAGATTTATTGCATTTAAATATTAAACCCCGGACAATACTGATGTGGGAAGATAGGTTTAAATATATACAGAAACATGTAAGTGATTTTAGTGGCGGGCAAAACCAATTTAATGAATGTGTGAGTCAAATTCCAGATATTATTGAATCTCCGGATTATATCGCATTGCATCCTACTAAAGGAAGTATTGAATTTATAAAAAGAATCAGTACACTTGTAATAGTAGTTGTACGGCTAAAGCAAAGTGGCAACTTAGCATTAAGAACGTTTTACCC
>CAZDZB010000090.1:0-8884 GCA_964509795.1 uncultured Christensenellaceae bacterium
GAATTCAAATTTGGAGTCGTTTTTCTCTATTAGTCTAACGAGTTCTTTTGCGAGTACTTCTCCGCCTTCTCCGCCCTTTGCCCATACCTCTGATAGTGCTACGTTTACTCCCAGCTCTTTGCATTTTTCTTCTACTAGGGCCAGCTCTGCTTCTGTGTCTAGCGGGAATCTGTTTATTGCAACTACTGCTGGAAGTTTGTAAACTTTTGTTATGTTTTCTACGTGTTTTAGGAGGTTTGGAAGCCCGGCTTCAAGTGCTGCAAGGTTTTCGCTCCCCAGGTCTGCTTTTTCTACTCCTCCGTTGTATTTGAGGGCTCTTATTGTTGCTACTATTACTACTGCGTCTGGGGCGAAGCCTGCTTTTCTACATTTGATGTCCAGGAATTTTTCTGCTCCAAGGTCTGCTCCGAAGCCTGCTTCTGTTACGACGTAGTCTGCGAAGTGTCTTGCCATTTTTGTTGCCATGATTGAGTTGCAGCCATGGGCTATGTTTGCGAAGGGTCCTCCGTGTATGAAGGCTGGTGTTCCTTCCAGTGTCTGCACCAGGTTTGGCTTTAGTGCGTCTTTTAGGAGGGCTGCCATTGCTCCTTGGGCGTTTAATTGCCCTGCTGTCACTGGTTCTCCGGATCTAGTATATGCTACTATTATGCTTGCAAGTTTGTTTTTTAGGTCTACTATGTCGTCTGACAGGCAAAAGATTGCCATTACTTCGCTTGCTACGGTTATGTCGAATCCGTCTTCGCGGGGTACTCCGTTTCCTTTTCCGCCTAGTCCGTTTGTGATTTTTCTGAGTTGTCGATCGTTCATGTCGACTGCTCTTCTCCATACTACTCTTCTTACGTCTATGTCGAGAAGGTTGCCTTGGTGTATGTGGTTGTCCAGCATTGCTGCCAGGAGGTTGTTTGCTGCTCCTATTGCGTGTAGGTCTCCTGTGAAGTGAAGGTTGATGTCTTCCATTGGAACCACCTGGGCGTAGCCTCCGCCTGCTGCTCCTCCTTTTACTCCGAATACGGGGCCAAGGGATGGTTCTCTAAGTGCTACCATTGTGTTTTTCCCGAGTCTTGAGAGGGCGTCAGCCAAGCCTATTGTTGTTGTGGTTTTTCCTTCGCCTGCGGGCGTTGGGTTTATTGCTGTTACGAGTATCATCTTGGCTTCTTTGCCTTTTGTCTCTTTTAATACGTTGTAGTCTACTTTTGCTTTATACTTTCCGTAAAGGTCTATGCTGTCTTCTGTGAGTCCCACTTTCTTTGCTATTTCTCTTATGTCCTGCATACTTGCTTCTTGGGCTATTTCTATATCACTTTTGTATGACATGTCCTACCTCCGTTTTTATTTTTTTTATTGTTCGTCTATTATATACCGCCATGCTTTTCAATAGCACAGATATGAACATTGAATACATGGGTATCATCATGTAGTTCGAAAGAACTCTCCCCGGCATAAATGCCAATACACCTTTCCCATACAGAATCGATAAAAAATATGTGTTAAGCATCATTGAGCATATCAATTGCGTAACACTGACGGTAAATATTATCTTATCCATTTTTATTCCGTTAATTTTATTTCCAGTCCTAATTGGTACGTATACATATGCCGCAATCAAAACAATTAAGAGAGCCGGATAGAAAATACTCAGTTTTTCGCCATTGTAAAGGATTATTCCATCCGAAATAGCCATTACTCCGCTTGAGTAAAGAACCCCGACAAATCCTAGGGATATAATAGAAATGAATGCCGTGTTTAAAATGTTAAAATTCATATCTCTTTTTAAATATTTATAGATTAGTCCCGGTATCATTCCTGTAAGCGCGCTTGAAAGTGTAAATCCCGGAAAATACGGGCCGGTCGGTTTTATGGCAAAGCCGAGCAGGTCTGACAAGGCTCCTGTTGCAAACCCTGCGATGGGTCCGCAAAGTATACCGCTTATCATTATTGGCACTGATGTGAAATTGATTCTAAGGGATGGTATCCCCGCAAGGGGAACATATACCTCCAAAACAATTTTTAACACAAGACTAAGTGCCGTCAATAGCCCAACTCTCACCAATGTTACCGTACTGAATTTCTGATTCTTCTTAATAAAAGCATTACTCATAAAATCCTCCCTTTTGAGCAATGCTTCCACCTATACAATAATCTTGTAACAGCGGAAGCGATGAAATAACGCGGGTTTCCCCTTCGTCCAAAGGCAACCTCCCATCCTTTGGCACTTGACGTATTCTATCTACTCTGTTTTATTTTATTATTCAATTATACACAATTTTGTCGAGCGAAAGCTAAACTTACCCACTTTCGCTCGAGAGTTATATGAAAAAAAATTGAGAAGGCTACTTGAATTCAGCAAACATTTTTTCGAAATCCTCTTTGCTATCTTTAATATGATAAACATGCTTGTCTTCAGGAAATTTCAATTCTTTAACATCAGCAACATATTCCTTCATTGCATTTATCATAACTTCTGCAACATTTGCATATTTCTTTACAAACTTAGGAGTAAAGGCTTGGAACATTCCTAGCATATCTCCACATATAATCAATTGACCGTCACAAGGAAGTCCTGCTCCGATTGAATATACCGGGATGCTCAGCTTGTTTGCTATAAATTCGGTAAGCTCGGGTGGTACAGCCTCAAGCAAGAGAATCAATGCACCTGCTTCCTCTATAGCAATAGCGTCCTTGATTAGCTCCCTTGCGCTATCTACATAAAGACCTTGGGCCTTGAATCCGCCAAGTTGTCCTGCACTTTGAGGCGTGAGTCCGATGTGTCCGCTTACAACTATTCCTGCATCAGTAATTGCCCTTATCTTGCTTGCAACCCTTCTTCCGCCTTCAAGCTTAATTGCATCGACACTTGCTTCTTTTAGAAATCTACACGCATTTGCAACAGCTTCACCGTCAGTAGTGTGATATGATCCAAAAGGCATGTCTCCAAAAATGAATGTATTTGGTGCTCCCCTTCTTACAGCCTGACAATGCGAAATGCAATCATCCATAGTTACTGGAATTGTTCCGTCATATCCTAAAGTAACCATTCCAAGAGAATCTCCTACTAAAATCATATCCATTCCGGCTTCTTCAGCAAATGAAGCCATTGGGAAATCGTAAGCCGTAATCCACGATACTTTTTCACCTGTTTTCTTCATTTTGTGAAAATCTAAAATCGATTTTTTCCTTGCCATTTTCTTTCCTCCCGTTTGTTTTATAATGTAAGACATTGTACCGTATTGTAATACAACTTAAAAATATCATATATATTTCAAAAAATCAAGTCTTTTATCAATTTTTTTGAATATAAAATAAAATAACCTTTCAATTATTAATACTCGGCATCCTATACTTGCAAAATATACATCTAAACTACTCTCTATTTATAATATCCCATTTTTTTTGAAAGTTCGCTTGTGTATTCTACCAATGTTTTTCCTATTTTTTCCCGCACTTCTTCGGTCATTCTTGAATGCGGCCCCGAAACGCTAATCGCATAACTTGCAACACCGGTGTGATCCTTAATGGATGCCGCCACACATGTCAATCCGATTTCGTACTCCTGTATATCTTCCGCATACCCTTTTCCCTTGATGTCCCGAATCTGGATCAACAACTCATCCGCTCCTGAAATAGTATTCTCCGTAAACTTACAGAATTCTATTTCACCAATAACTTTAAGTATTTCTTCTTCGGGCAGTGTTGCCATAATTGACTTACCGACCGCCGTCGAATGCAATGGCAATTTCGAACCCTCGTCTGTGCTTATTCTCATAGAATGAGGACTCTCGATTTTTTCGAGATATATTACCATGTCACCGTTTCTTGCCACCAAATTAACTGTTTCTGAATACTCAGCCACAAGTTTTTCAAGATATGGCCTGCACATCTTCCTAAGATTGGAATTAACAAACGTCCCCAGTCTGAATAATTCGCTTCCCAGTTTATATTTACTTGCACCCTCGTCCTTAGCCAAAAGCCCAGCCTTCTCAAGCGTCGAAATCAAATTAAATGCTGTACTCTTGTGAAGATCCACCATCTTGCCAATTTCAGTTACGCCAAGCTCTTCATTTTTTTCGAAACACCTTAGTATTTCAATTGCCCTGTCAACCGATTGTATAGTATTTCCTTCTTTAGCCATCTCAATCTCCCATATTATAGAATGTCATACTACATTATAGCACGATTATTACGCTAACAGTGATTGTAATCCCAAGAACTTACAATATTGCGATAAAGCATCTGCCTACTTACTAAAATTAGACAAAAGTTATGGATTTCTTCCGTAAAAGTTAATAATTCCAGCTAATTGACTGGAATTATTACTTTCTATAAGCTTTTTAAAAGTTTTGCTAAGCGCTTTAATATTTGATGCCGGCCTTCTGCTTTGATTACAATAACCTGACCATATTAACTTAAATAACAAGATAAAAAAATATCCACACTTCTAGTAGCCTTTCGGTCTCGGCAAATATGCAGCCCCTTTTGTCGTGAATTCATGCAGGTTCATTTGTTTTGATCTGTGCTTGATGAACCATATCGAGGCTATCAAGTAAAAGAGTGTTCCCGAAAGAATGTTTATCCAATATCCGAAGTACATCCCTACAATGGTTAATCCGGCCAAACAAAACAATATTATTGACGGCAAAGGATGAAGCGGTGAAATATATCCTCTTTCCACTTGTCCAATGGGATACATCTTCCTGAATTTAATCATCATGTATGCGGTAAACAGATACACCAACAATGCTGAAAAAATCGAGAATGTCACGACCTGGTCAAGAAGCCCCGTGAATCCAAATGCTATTGCTATCGGTAGAAGAAAGATTATAGCTCTGTAGGGCGTTCCATACTTGGGATGCTTTTTGGCGAAAAATTTCGGTATCAGCGTATCCTCCGACATTGCGCACCAGGCCCTGCTTGCGTCGGTTATGCACCCGTTTGCGCTTGCAAGGCATGCAAGCATGGTTCCTACGAAAAGAATATGTGCGACAAACGGAATGTTGGTCATCTTTGCTGCATCAAACAATGGATATACTGATGTTGCAAGGATTTCTGCCTTCATTAATCCCGAACATACGAACCAAGTTATTGTAGCCCCAATCATAAGTGTTATAAGTCCCGCTATGGCTCCTACCGGAATAGCTCTGTTCTTTGACTTGCATTCGCTCGAGGCAAGTACCGTACCCTCTATGCCAAGATAAAACCAACATCCAAATTGGAAGGACCCAAGTATTCCCATCCATCCGTAAGGCAATCCGTTTATGTTGTCCTTCAGGTTTATGAGACTTTCCCCAGTACTATAAAATTTTGTGCTTAATAAAAGTATCAATATGGTTAGAAATGCGATTCCGGTCAAAAAAATGTTTACGTTCATGCTTCCGTGTGAACCTTTGTAGTTAAGATATGTAAGGGCAAGCAAGCTCAGCAGTATGAAGGGAAGTACTTGTATGTCGGGGCTTAGGCTCTTTAAAAGCTCTCCGACGACCAATGCATCGGCTGCCTCGAGCATTACATATTCGAATACCAGCATGAGTCCTATATTGAAAGATGCGAGAGGACCCATGAAATACTTCGCCATGGCGTATTGTCCGCCGGCTTCAGGGACGAATGTTCCCATTTCGGTATTCACCATTATCAGGCATACATAAAGTATCCCAATGATCCAGCAGGCCAAAAGCGCCCCTATCGAGCCACCCTTCATTATTCCAAGATTCCAACCCATAAATTGTCCGACTAGTACAACTCCTACTCCAAGTGCCCAAATATGTATCGGCCCCAATGAGTTGGAATGCTCGATTTCATTATGGTTATTTTCTTTTTCCATATCATTCCCCACCCTGTCCGGTTTTATTTTTCATTTCCACTTTAATTAAGTCATATAGCAGCAGTCCGGCAAATATGATGCATGCTATCCATGCCAAAGCATTGAGCAAGTTCCAAAAGTTCAATTCTTCCGACTCCTTCCAATTTCATGATTTCATTTCGTCTTGTATATATTTTGTATCATTATTTTAAGGCCTTTTTCCGATTCGCGAGACACATACCATATATATATTCCGATTGACCCTACTGTCATTATGAATGTCGCCGGCTTGAGTATGTATTCCATTTGCAAGGGGTTGTTCCCCTTTATGAGCATTGCGCTCAGAAGCGTCGCAAAACAAAGTATCATAATAAATAAAATATCAAAGGCTTCCTGCAAGCAATTCCTATTTTTGTTCATAACGCTTCACCCTCTATTACCTCAATCTGCGAGTCGATTCCCTTAATTACCCTGCTGCCTGCGTAAAGTTCTTCGCTATTTTTATGTAAATGAGCCATTACTGTAGACGTTCCGGTCAATGCGAACAAAACTGCAAGCAAACCCGATGCCATTATGCCTACGCGCATCGGCCATTCGCTCAGCACATAACCCAAACTGTATAGGACATAAGCTATAAAAAAAACTAGCAAAGCGGATAGCCCTCCCAGTATGGCGCAATCAAAGCAATACATTTTCTTGGTATTCTTATCCATAAGATCTCCCTTTATATTTTATAAGTTCAATTATTCTTATTTCACAATCCGACACCTAATGTGCGCCGGATTGTGAATATCTTTCTTTTATCCTTATTGTACTATCAAGCAATTTAAAATTATTCGCTCAAACTAGTTTACATTGGAATATTCCCCTTAGAATACTCCAGTTATAAATATTAATACTAAAGCTATTGGTATTATGTACTTAACAAGTGGTGCCCACCAAGTAAATACCTTAAGAGTACCTTGCTCTGCACCAACATTGGTTTCACTTTGAAATCCTTTAAATTTCCATACTATTAATACATAGAATGATAATATCAAAGCTCCTAAAGGCATCATGACGTTTCCTGAAATATAATCAGCAAAATCAAAGAAGTTTCTTCCACCGATTAAAATATTTTCCCAAGGACCTTGAGCCATTATCATTGGAAATCCTACAATAAATATTGCTGCTAGGCTTGTCCATACAGCACTTTTCCTACTCATATTGAACAATCCTGTACAGGTAGTTACTACTGGTTCCAAGTATCCTAATGCTGAAGAAAGAGCTGCAAATAATAATAATAGGAAGAACATTGAGCCGAATACAGTTCCTGCTGGTAATTGATCGAATAAATTTGACATAGTTACAAATAATAGACTTGGACCAGAATCAGTCGGTAATCCTAATGCAAATATCGCTGGGAAAATAACTAAACCTGCAATAAATGCTGCAAATGTATCAAAACCAACTACTATAATAGAGTCCGTCGGAATATTGCTGTCTTTATTTAAATAACTACCATAAATAAATGCCCCACCGCTCGCTATCCCTATAGAGAAAAACGATTGTCCTAATGCTGCTAGCATTACACTGCCATTAATTTTTGAGAAATCAACATTTAAATACCACTTTAATCCTTCAATTGCGCCTGGAAGAGTAAGAGATCTTATAGCTAAAATAATTAACATTATAAACAATGCAGGCATCATTATTTTACATGCTTTTTCAATACCTTTTTCTAACCCTTTAGCCGAAATTAAACCTAGTATGACAAAACATACTAACGTAAATCCAGCAACTATCATTGGATTAGCTGTAAAGTTTGTAAATGCTTGTGCATATCCTTCAGTTGTTAATCCACTTAATTGTCCCGAAGCCATTTTAACTAAATAACCTAAAATCCATCCCATTATTTGCATATAATAAGTTAAAATTATAAATGCAGCTAGTACGCCTGTCCATCCGAACAATGCCCAAGAACTTCCCTTTTTACTTACAGATCTCATCCCTCTAACTGGATCTAATTGAGTTTTACGTCCCAAGCTCATCTCCATACAAAACAGAGGAATCCCTATTAGGACACAAATTATCAAATATACAAATAAAAACGCTCCACCGCCATTCATTCCTACTAAATAAGGAAATCTCCATATATTACCGAGTCCAATTGAAAACCCTGCAGTAGCCATTATAAAACCAAATCTACTTCCCCAATTTTCTCTTGTTTCCGTTGTTTCCGTTGTTTTAATTGCTTTTTCCATTGTTTCATCTCCTTTTTATTATTCGATTTATAAATATTCACTGTATTTTGTTAAGGAACAAAGTCAATCATTTACTAATCATTGAATAATTATTTGAATTTTTCTAGTCTTGATTTATTAGCTCAATATGCTTTTTATATATTAAAATATTAAGTGGGAGTAGATTCAACTAGTACAAATATTGAAATTTAGAGATTTTTAACTTTACGGATTTCCAGTATTTTTGTATTTTTCAATCATACATACCCCCTTTTATTTCCTCCCACTAGATATTGCTAGACACCAATATCACGATTATTATCCTCTTCTGTTAATCTTTTTGTGCTAGCAGGCAATTTAAAATTATTCGCTCAGACTAGTTTACAGTGGGATATTCCCTGCGGTTAAGATTCTTTAGAGATATATCCTGCTTCAACTAAAATACCCATGGTCCGGGAAAGTTTCGACTCGCTCACCATAACGACAGGACCCGTACAACCCATGCCGCTTTCGGCATATACACCGGATTTCCAAAGCGTTTCGACTGCCTCCTCAAGATCCATTATGTCTATGCCTGAGACTGATCCTGTGACAACTTCCTTATCTGGAATTTTTACTGTTTCTACGGATTTTGCTTTTGCTTCTTTCTGAAAGCCCGCAACTATCTTGTCATAACCAGCCGCTTTTACTTTCGCGAATTCCTCTTTTGCTATTGCCTTTAGATTTCCTTTCGCAAGATCTGCCGAATAACGGAGGGCGTTGGCAACTACTGGTACCCCAGATGCCCTGGAAAGTATGAGCACCATGCGATTGTAATCCATTCCGATTCCCGGGCCATATCCGTAGCCCATGGCTTCATAGCTGCCGC
>CAZDZB010000091.1:0-564 GCA_964509795.1 uncultured Christensenellaceae bacterium
AGAGGTGCCAGTATTAATGTTGTGGTGTCCGCAACTCCTCCGGTTGAGTGTTTGTCAACCTTAATTCCGTTAATACCAGAAAGGTCAACTCTTTCGCCGGAGTTTACCATGGCGTGGGTAAGGTAGGCAGTTTCCTGGCTTGTCATTGAGTTGAAATATATTGCCATAAGCAGGGCTGAAATCTGGTATTCCGGGATTTTTTCCACACCGTCGCCTGTAAGGCCTTTTATGAAGTATTCAATCTCTTGTTTTGAGAGTTCTTCGTTATTTTTCTTTTTTTCTATAATATCTATAATATGCATATACCTATGTCCTCCAGTGTTAAGCTGTATATATTTTTGTGAGCGTATATAATTATAGCACAAAAACGTTATATTGATATAAAAATAAAAATATAGTTTTTATAATTATTTTATATAAAATAATTATTTTCTTTTATTAAAATCAGCAGAGAACTCTAAATGTTTAACATTCCGTAACAAGTTTTATTAAACAATTAAAAAAAGGCAATAAAAAACAAGACAATACAATTATCTTGTTAATTAAGTGCAAAATAAAACTTTT
>CAZDZB010000091.1:574-8858 GCA_964509795.1 uncultured Christensenellaceae bacterium
AAAAACGTTATATTGATATAAAAATAAAAATATAGTTTTTATATATAGTTTTTATGAAATTTCTATTTTATTGCTTACTTTAAGCAGATAACTTAAGATTTTTAACATTTGATATTAAGCCGTTGATTCAAAAATTAAAAAAGGGCAGTAAAAAACAAGACAATACAATTATCTTGTTAATTAAGTGCAAAATAAAACTTTTACTTAAGGGTTATTCTTCCTCTACTGCAACAACAGCACGGCCTTTGTAATAGCCACAGCTTTGACAAACTCTGTGGGGCAGTTTTTTTGCATGGCATTGAGGACATTCAGATATTGAAGGTGCAGAAAGCTTCCAATGAGAACGTCTCATGCCTTTTTTTGCCTTAGATTTTTTACTTTTTTGTACAGCCATTTTTTTACGCCTCCTCGTCTTCATCGCTGAAAAGATTTTCTAATACAGCGAAAGGGTTTTCCTTTTTACTCATAGCGGAGGATGAATTTTCTCCGCTTTGTTCAACATTTTTACTGCAGGTGCAGGATTCTTTATTCAAATTCCCTCCGCACACCGGGCATAAGCCTTTGCATTCATCTGTGCATAAATGTTTTAAAGGCAGGTTAAGACATATATTATCTGTTACCATTTTGGTAATATCTATTGTGCTGCCTGTAAAAGAATAAATATCAGGATTTTCAAATTCATCTCCTAATTCATATTCTTCAACAAATTCACAGTTTAATTTATCGTTGACTTCATCAAAGCAAAGTGCGCACGATGTTGTATACTCAGCTGCAAAAGAGCCTTTGGCTACAAAATTGTTGCCGGTATACATTATTGTACCATTTACCTTTACAGGATTTTTCACTTTGATTACGTCACCGTATAAATCAATATCATCTATTATGCCCTCTACAGAAAAAGAAAATGATTGCCCCGGGTGCTTTAAAGCACTTGCTAAGTTAATAATCATATTTTTGCCTTTCTCCATAGGTGTTCATATAAACAAGCAGAGTATATTATACAGTTACATAGTGTTATTGTCAATTAAAAATCATGAAATTACTTTAATATATGATTGAATTTTAAGGTGTATGCCACTATAATAATTAATATGTGGAAGAAAAATAAGTATTTAATAGTGGGGCTTGGGAATCCGGGCTCAAAATATGCGCATACACGACATAATGTAGGATTTGACACAATAGATAAATTCAAATACAATTTGTATGTTTCGGATGAAAAAAACAAACTTTCATCTGAATTTAGTGCCTGCGAAATAGAAGATAATAAGATATATATTATTAAGCCTTTAACTTACATGAACAATTCAGGATTTGCCGTGAGAAGGGCTATGAATTTCTACAGAATAAAACCGGAAAACGTAATTATAGTATACGATGATGTTGATATACCTGCGGGAAAAATAAGAATCCGCAAAAAAGGCAGCGCAGGTTCTCACAACGGAATGAAATCCATAATATCTAACATACGCACATATGATTTCCCGAGAATCAGAATCGGAATAGGTAAGCCTGAGCCGGGCACATCCATGGTTGATTATGTTTTGGGTAAACCTAAAGGCGATGAAAAGTATCAAATCGATAAAGCTATTGATACAGCGGCGGATGCCTTGGAAAGCATTATTACCGGCGGAATAGAAAAAGCAATGCAGGAGTATAACAAATAACTTAATGGAAAAAGCAATTTTTAATTCACTTTACACATCGGGAACATGGCAGGTGCTGGAGCGGTCAATCAATGATGATATCCATCCGACCGGCATTTTTTCGGTGCTGGAAAGCCAAAAACCATATATATATACCGGACTTAAAAATAAGCGAAAAGAAACTATTCTTATAATAGTTTCTAATTATGTTATGGCAAAAGAGCTGGCATCCGACATTACTGGGTTAAACAGCGGCATTGAGTGCCTTGTTTTTCCGCCCAGAACAATAAGGCTGGGAAATGTCCGCGCCGTGAGCAGAGAGGACGAACACGAAAGAATTACAGTATTAAACAGGCTGGCTGATGGGTTTGACGGAATTGTAATCGCAACAGTAGAATCCGTAATGACAAGAATTGTACCTAAAGATGTTTTTAAGGACTGCAGCCTTACTGTGAAGCTTGGCAGCAGCATAGATTTGAAAAAGACAATCAGTTCGCTTACCTTAATGGGGTATTCAAGGCAGGACAGGGCAGAAGGCCCGGGACAGTTTGCCCAAAGGGGCGATATCCTTGATATTTTTAACATTGCAGAAGAATACGCTGTGAGAATTGAAATGTTTGGTAATGAAGTCGACTCAATCAGGCGGTATGACCCAACCACTCAGCGCTCGGTTGAGGAGATAAGGCATGTGACATTGCTTCCCGCAGTTGAAACGCCGCTGACTGACGCAGCTTTCGAAAGAGGATGCAGGCACCTAAAAGAGGATGCCGCAAAACAGCGAAAAAACATGAGCGGCAATAAGGACAGAAACATATACTCATATGAATCTGCAGCAAAAAGCAAAAACATTGAAAAATATATTGATGAAAAAATCGAGGCTCTTTTGCAGACAGGGACTTTTGAAGGAATAGAAAACTATATAATGTCTTTTTATCCTGTAACTATGGGGATACATGAATATATTAAGTCGCCTCTTATTATTATGGATGAACCTTTAAGGCTTAAGGAAAGAAACCATGCGCTGCTGGAAGAATACAATGCTATGTACAGTGAGGCTTATCCGACGAACACCGTGCTTAACAATCAGAAGGACTTGCTTTTAAGTTATGAAGAAATATACCATACTTTTTCATCAGGTAAGCTTATTACAGTGCAGAATATCAGTACTGATGCAGACATTCCTGTCAAGAAAATAATTAAACTTGAAGGCAGCGAGGCTCCTGTCTACAGAGGCAAATTCAATATGCTCAAAAACGACCTGAACAAGTGGAGCAAGATGCACTACAATGTATTGTTTCTCGCTGGGTCTGAAAGCAGAGCAAAACGCCTTGAGGAAACTTTGTCTGATTTTGAAGTGTATGTTCCGGTAATAACAAAAGACAGGTATTTAGACGACAAAGAAAGGGCAATAATACCGGCGTTTATCAACAAAGGCTTTGTGTGCGATAAGTGCAGCCTTGTGGTTTTAAGCGAATATGAGCTTTTTGGCGCATCCCGGAGCAAAGCCAAAGCAAAACCCAAGAAAAAAAGGCAGGCAGAAGTTTTTAATGACCTGCAGATTGATGATTATGTTGTTCATGAGACCCACGGAATAGGCATGTATAAGGGCGTGGTTTCCCTGGATGCTGACGGATATGTAAGGGATTACCTTAAAATAATATACAGTGAAAACAACATTTTGTATGTTCCCGTTGAGCAGATGGACAGGGTGGAAAAATATATCGGCAAAGACGGCGCGAAACCAAAAATAAACAAACTGGGCACAAAGCAGTGGGAGAACACAAAAGCCAAGGTTCGGGCGGCCGTTGACGACATGGCGGACGAGCTCATGCAGCTTTATGCCAAACGCTCTGCCGCAAGGGGCTTTGAATTCACAGAAGACGACAACTGGCAGCAGCAGTTTGAAGACTCGTTTATTTATGAGGAAACGCCGGATCAGATAACCTGCATAAACGAAATAAAAGATGATATGCAAAGCAATAAGGTGATGGACAGGCTTCTTTGCGGCGATGTGGGATACGGCAAAACAGAAGTAGCTTTAAGGGCAGTGTTTAAGGCTGTGATGAACAAAAAACAAGCAGCAATATTATGCCCGACTACAATATTAGCCCACCAGCATTATGAAACTATGAAAAACAGGTTTTCTGATTTTCCAATTGAATTTGCTGAACTTTCAAGATTTCTTACTCCTTCTGAGGCTGAAAAAGTGCTTAAAGGCCTTTCAAGCGGAAAAACAGACGTAGTTGTGGGAACTCACAGGCTTCTAAGCAAAGATGTAGGTTTTAAAGACTTAGGCCTGCTTGTGGTGGACGAAGAGCAAAGATTTGGTGTGTCGCATAAGGAAAAAATAAAACAGCTTAAAGAAAAAGTGGATGTCCTTACTTTGACAGCGACGCCGATACCCCGCACACTTCATATGTCGCTTTCAGGAATAAGAGACATTTCCATTCTGGATACTCCGCCGCAGGAAAGGCACCCTGTTCAGACTTTTGTTATTGAATACAGGGAAAACATGATAAGAAACGCAATAATAAAAGAGATAGAAAGAAAAGGCAAAGTCTATTTTCTGTATAACCGTGTTGAAAGCATAAATATAATGGCAAAAAGGGTAAAAGAGCTGGTTCCGGAGGCGAAGGTAGCAGTTGCGCACGGCCAGATGCACGAGCATAAGCTGGAAGAGACTATGCTGGGCTTTATGGAAGATGAGTACAATGTTTTAGTATGTACAACAATTATTGAAAGCGGGCTTGACATATCAAGCGCTAACACTTTGATTGTGTACGATGCTGACAGGTTTGGACTTTCCCAGCTTTATCAGTTAAGAGGCAGGGTAGGGCGCTCTAACAGGCTGGCATACGCCTATTTCACATGGCGTGAGGGCAAAGTCCTATCAGAAATTGCTGAAAAACGGCTTTCTGCTATTTCCCAGTTTACTGAGTTTGGAAGCGGGCTTAAAGTAGCAATGCGTGACCTTGAAATAAGAGGGGCAGGAGATATTTTGGGAGCGCGCCAGCATGGGCATATGGCAACAGTGGGCTATGGCATGTACTGCAAAATGATTGAAGAGGCACTTCGGGACGTTAAGGACGAAGATAAAGAAACAGAAAACAGGGAAGTAACCCTGTCATTAAAAGTATCCGCAAACATTTCAAATGATTACATACCTGACCAGCAGGATAGGCTGGATATGTATAAAAAGATTTCATTTATTCAAGAACCCAAGGACAAAGAAGAAATTATTGACGAATTAATTGACCGCTTTGGCGAACCCCCGGAAAGCACGTTGAACTTAATGGACATTGCCTACATTAAATATTTGGCGCAAAAGGCGCAGATATCATTAATCAGGCAAAGCAGCAATTCCATTCTGCTTAAGTTTGCAGATGACGTAAATATTGATGGTTCAAAGCTGTTTGCTTTGGCCAATGAATATATGAGCAAACTGAAAATAATAGAAAAAGACGGTATAATACTAAGATACTTAATCAACGATTATATACCTGTAAAAATTGTCGAATTATTAACTAAAGTAGCTGATTGCAAAATACAAAGTAATTTGGTATAATACTGTTTGTTTTTAAGTTGTTTGAAAGGAAATAAAAGTTAAATGAGATTTATAAAGGTAATTGCTGTCATTTTAGCTTTCGGAATTATATTTGCTGGCTGTAATATGGTAGAAGTTAATGAAGAACGTGACAGAGAAGTTGTTGCTGCAAAAGTAAACGATGAGATTATAACAAAGGGAGAGGTTTTGGATTCCGTTGAAAGCCAGCTTCAAATGTATATAGCTTATGGCCTTTACCCGGAGGATTTTGCGACTAACCCGGACTATGAAGAATACTATACAGAGGTGATAAACGGCACTCTTGACGCTTTTGTTGACTCTAAGGTAGAAGAAATAACAGCACAGCAAAGAGGATGTTATGAATTCACAGCAGAAGAAAGAGCGGCAATGGATGAAGACATAAACACAACTTTGGATACATACGCTGAAATGTACGCCACAGTGCTTTCTGCCGATGAAGCTTATGCGGAAATGACAGAAGAAGAAATTAAAGAATATGCCTTAGCAAATCTTGATGTTTTTTTTGAGGAAAATGAATATGGCATAACTAAGCAGGACATTATAGATAATGTTGAAGATACGGAGGCTTTGGACAATTTATTTGAAATGACAACAAGTTCAGTAGAAGTTACTGAGGACGAAGTAAAAGCACAGTATGACACATATGTTGAAGAAAGCAAAGCGGCTTATGAAGACGGCACGGCAAACGTAGAAGACGACGCTGCAAACGGAGAAACCATATATTACATGCCGGAAAATGTCAGAATGGCTCAGCATATACTGATTATGATTCCTCAGGAAGTTCAAGATAATATTGCTGCATTAAGAACTGCAGAAGATGACGATGTTGCAAACTTGATGTATCAAAATGCTTTGGCAGACATTTATGACGCTGCTTACGCTGCATATGGCAGAGCAGTTGCGGGTGAAGATTTTGAGCTGCTGATAGAAGAGCTGGGTGAAGATTCAGGCATGGAAACCAATGATTACTATGTGGTTTCATATCCCACTCAAAATTACGTTGAAGAGTTTGCGGAAGGACTTTTCGCTCTCGAGAATGTAGGTGACATTTCTGAACCTATAGCCACAGAATACGGATATCATATAATTAAATATTACGGCGATATGGAAAGCGGACCAATTGCGTATGATGATGTTCGTGATGGCATCTATGAGGAAATGTTAAGCGAAAGAAAGCAAGCTTACTATGATGAGCAGTTTTTAATATGGGAAGAAGGCATGGACATAAAGACTTATTACAAACGGCTGACAGACTAAAAGATTTTTACTAATTATTAAAACCCCGCTCGTTACTGGCGGGGTTTTGTGAATTTACAATAGTCAGGCAAAAGGCCAGGACTTTAAATAACCAACCGACAGGCAGAGGCAGATTTATGCGAAGGAAAAATCTGCGCAAGGCTACAACAAGATTTGGATAATATAAACCGTATTATAAAAGGAGAGCAAATGAATACCCAATCGACTATGTTAAGCGGCACAATAGCAAACGGAATGGTGAGATATTTTGCCATTGATTCAACAGAAATGGTAAAGCAGGCTAAAATAACGCATAATACCTCATATTCTGCTACTGCCGCCTTAGGCCGGCTGGTGACAGCCGGAGCGCTAATGGGCGGAATGCTGAAAAACGATCAGGACGCTTTAACTATAACAATAAAAGGCGGTGGGCCCGCCGGTACTTTGGTGTGCACGGCGTTTAAAAGCGGGCTTATTAAAGCCTATATTGACAATCCGCAAAATGAAATACCGCCTAAAAAAGACGGAAGTATTGATGTCGGAAATTTTGTAGGAACAGATGGCAGGATTTCAATAATGAAAAGCATGGGGCTAGGTCAGCCATACACTGGGCAATGCGCGCTTCAAACTGGAGAAATTGCAAGTGACTTATCATATTATTTTTTGAAGTCAGAACAGATTCACTCCCTTGTAGCCCTGGGAGTTACGCTAAATGGGGCTGGAGATGTAACAAAGGCGGGAGGCATTATTCTTCAGGTTATGCCGGGCTGTACGGACGAAATTATTGAAAAACTCGAAGTCAGGGCAATGATAATGAGCGACATAAGCAGGCAGCTTGAGGAAATGTCAATCAGCGATTTTGTTTATGCTGTGTTTTATGATATGGAATTAAAGCTAAACAATACTACGCATCCTTATTACGGATGTGACTGCTCACAAAGCAAAATTGAAAAAGTTCTTTTAAGCATGGGTGAACAGGAACTAAAAGATTTGATTTTAACTCAGGAAAATGTTAATATTAAATGCCATTTTTGCCTGAAAGAATATAATTTCAGCAGGGATGATATAAATAAATTAATTAATAAAGGTAAATGATGTCCAACAAAAGCAAAAATGTTCTTGCGTTTAACCGAGACCATAAGTTTTATTATCAAAGAGCGGAACGCCTTTTAGACAACTTGGAGTACGTCCGCGGTATTAAAATGCTTAACTCCGCTATTTCGCTTAACCCTGATAATTTAGAATACAGGATGAGCCTTTGCGAAGCTTTGACTGACATAGGCTATTATTCGAAATCCATTGAAGAGATAATGAAAATAATAGTCAGAAGCAGCGAGATTGATCCTTTTTGTTATTACATGCTGGGATATAATTATTACGAACTTGGTGAATACATTAAAGCGCTTAATATGTTTGAGAGGTATCTTTCGGTTAAGCCTGAAGGAGAACTTAGCGATGATGTTTATATGTTTCTTGAAAATATTGAAGACTTTACATTAAGCTCATGGAAAGATTACAGCATATTCCCGGGGCATATATACTCAACAAAGTCTGACATAACAAACATAGATGAAACAAGAATGTCAGATGATATAGAAATATGGGCAAAAGAACAGAATTTTAAAGCACTGATGGCATACTCAAAAAATGAATATGACGAGTCTGTGAAAATATGCAGGAACATTTTAAGCAAACTTCCAAGGCAAAACGGCGTTCTGTGTACTTTGTCTTTGGCACTATTTAAAAAAGGTGAAAAGGAAAGTTATGACATCGCTAAAAGCCTCGCGGAAACCACAGGGAATGATGAAGGTGAGCT
>CAZDZB010000092.1:0-8819 GCA_964509795.1 uncultured Christensenellaceae bacterium
AACTCCGGACACCCGGATTAAAAGTCCGGTGCTCTACCGACTGAGCTAATGGATCGTACCCGTCAATTCAGACTAGGATATTGTAATACATAATGGTGCCGTTGTCAATGATTTTTTAGCAAAAAGAAATGTTTTTAACTGAGTAAATTATTAAAGAATATTCACTTGTAAAAACTATAGCTAAATAGGGTTTTTGCCTATTCATATAGAAAAACTAAGGTAAAAGATAAGCAGATTCAACGTCAACACTTTTCTCTAATTACTTTTTCTTTTTTAATCAGCGGATATAAGACAAAATACTGTTAAAAGGAAAAGCGATTGCCGAAAAGTGTATCCCCAAAGTGCATATCTGAGATAAATAGTGGTAAAGGGCCGTCCCTGCAGAATGCTGGGACAGCCCTTATCGAATCCTTATTTATTTTTCTTTCCTAATTTCATCTTAACGCCGTTAACATAAATTGTGTGCTGTCTATCAACGACATGGCCTAAACCGTTACAGTAAGTACATTCGGTATTTACGCCGTCACTTACTACAAATTTATCTCCCTTGCACCTTGGGCATGTAATCAGATGTTTTGGGTTTACGCATGTGCCGCACATGACCTCGCCTACGCCGTCACAATATAAGCAGTCTTCTTCAATGGATTGATATAAGGTTTTGCCTTTGCCGTTACAGGCCGGGCATAATATCTTGCCTTCTCCTTGGCAGTCAGGGCATTTGTTTTTAGGCACTGCTTTAAGCGCAGGAGCGTCAGACGGAACTGAACCCGGGTTCTTAAGCCTTTTTGTTATGTATTTTAATAGGAAGAATATCCCCACAATAAGTACAGCTAAAATAATAATCAACAGCAGCCGCTCGCTGAAAAATTGTGACAATTTCTTAAATGACAAACCGGACACATCGAGATCTGCCGGCAGGCTTGTGGCGTATAAAGTTGATTTTATTATATTGCCTTCTTCATCATGCTCATCAACGTAGAATTCTATTAAAAATCTGTATTCGGCCTTATCCCATCCCTGAGAGGGAACATAGTTAAAACCCATATCATGGCGGTTGACCTCGAGATTGTCATATAAGAACACGTCTTTTTTCTCAAGCAGTTCATCATTTTTATATACGACTAAAACTACACGGGCATTATTCAATTCTTTATATATGTTATGCAGTACAAATTTAATGTTCGCGGTTGCGAGTTCATTTTTGGAGTTTTCCACAAAGACAGGTGTAGCGAAAAAGCCATATATCTGGACAGTGCTGGCAGTCAGTGTTTTTTGGAACTGTTCACCGTCTGATACTGTGAATTTATAATTCGCCAGCTGGTAATCATCCCAGAACGCAAATATCTCATATTCTCCGGGTATTACACGTTCTTTTAGTGTTCCGTTTTCAGAATAATCTATTGGAGTGCGGAATCCGTCTGCTACTTGATAAAGGTTCATTACCGCTCGAATTGGCTCACCGACTTCATCAACTATATCAATATCAAGATCAGCAGCTTCACCAAACACTGTTACTGTGGTGTGCAAAGCGTATTCGGGGGCAAGATTTATTTTTCCTTCTACCAAATCGAGTATAAGTTTCCCTTTTATATAAATTTCATACTCTCCGGGAATCGTATCTTCTGCAGCTGAAATAACAATGGGGATATCAGTACGTGAATTTGCCTCTATTGTAATTATCTGCTCACCTATATTAAGGCTTATGCCGTCAGGAACATCTTCATATAATTGTAAGCTGATTGCATGATCATACTGGTTTACAAATATGACGTTTACGAGAGGGGTATCAATAGTTTCTCCCTGTACAATTTTGTAATCAAATGTAGAAAAACTGCCTGTAATTCCAATTCCCTCATCAGCCTGGGCGTTTTGCCCGGAGGAAAATGCAAACGCAATTATATTGATAAATACAATTATCAGCAGTTTTAGTATGAATTTTCTTTTATAATTCATTTTTTACCTCGCTTTTACTATCCGTTTCCATTTAATTATATATATTTTTATTGCTTAAGAAAAGCCTTAGCCATTTGCGCCGCGCTTCCTGCGTCGCGTGTGTACCCATCGGCGCCGATATCATTGGCATATTCAAGGGTTATAGGGGCGCCTCCTATCATAATCTTCACCTTGTCTTTAAGGCCGCGCTTTTGTATTTCTTCTATTGTGCTTCTCATTTGCGGCATAGTGGTTGTAAGGAGCGCAGACATAGCGATTATCTGTGCACCTTTTGACTCAATTGCGTCTATAAACTGCTCTGCAGAAACATTTGTACCTAAGTCTATTATTTTAATCCCAGCGCCTTCCATCATCATGGAAACAAGATTTTTGCCTATATCGTGCATGTCGCCTTTTACCGTTCCGATTGCTACTATTCCAGCGGGTTCAACATTTTGCTCTGATAATATGGGGTTTAAAATATCCAAACCCGCATACATGGCCTTTGCTGCCAGCATTACCTGCGGCACGTATATTTTGCCCTCTTTAAACAATGCTCCTATTTCGTTCATTCCGCTTATCAGGCCCTTGTTGAGTATGTCTTCAGCCTTAAGGTTCTCTTCTAGGGATTGGCTGACAAGCTGAGAAACTTCCTGCGCTTTGAGCGATTTTAATGCTTGTGCTGTTTTTTCAAATAAATCCATTCTTTTTCCTATCGTTCTACTCTGATTAAACTTGCTACGTCAATAATAGCATGAGTTTCTTTCATTTTATTTAGTGCGCTTTCAATATCCTTTTCATAAGCCATGTGTGTTATAAAAAGGATGGGGACTTCATGCTTGCCTTTTGATTTTTGCACTACAGTCTCCAAAGAAATATTATAATCGGCGAAAATGGCAGCTACATTGGCCAAAACTCCCGGCTCATCCGGAACTATCAGCCGTACATAATATTTGCCTTCCCAGTTGTTAACAAAATTGATTTGACTGCTAGCAGATTCTGTATTTTGGAAGGTTGTATACCGATGGTTAACTGTCTGGCTTGCGACAATCATATCAGAGATTATTGCACTGGCAGTGGGACTGGCTCCCGCGCCCTGGCCGTAGAGCATCAGTTTGCCTACTGCGTCCCCCTCAATGAATATTGCGTTATATGCACCGTGTACGGAGGCTAAAGGATGGCGTTCGGGTACAAAAGCCGGATGGACACGAACTTCAATGTTGTCTCCTTTTCTTTTGCCTATTGCAAGCAATTTTATTGTATATCCGAATTCCTTACCGTACATTATATCATCAACTTTTATCCTAGTAATTCCTTCGCAGTATATGCTGGAAACGGGGATTTTTGAATGAAAAGCCAATGAAGAGAGTATAGACAGCTTATATTTGGCATCATAGCCCTGCACATCGCTGTCGGGGTTGGGTTCAGCCAGGCCTTTGCTCTGAGCGGCCTTTAAAACTTCTTCAAAGGATTTGGCTTCATCAGACATTTTAGTTAGTATATAGTTTGTGGTGCCGTTAATAATAGCGCACAGTTTTTCTATTTTATTAGACTGCAGTGAATCCAAAAAGGTCTTTATGATGGGGATGCCGCCGCCTACACTTGCTTCATAATAAAGGCCGGATCCGCCTTGCTTGGCGCTTTTTTCAAGTGTAGGCCAGTGCTGGGAAATCATGTCTTTGTTGGCTGACACAACGGAAACGCCTTTTTCAAGGAGTGCCGACACATATTCTAGAGTTGGATTTATGTTTCCCATTAATTCAACTGCTAAATCCAGGCTGTCGTCTTTTATAATTTCATTAAAATCATCAGTTAATATGTCATTTGGTATTTCCGGGTCTCTTTGCTTTTCAAGGGAATTAACTAAGATTTTTGAAATATTAAATTCGACATTATCTCTGTGCTTGATAATGTCTTTGTTTTTTTCAATGGTTTTGTATACTCCTGTGCCGATATTGCCCATACCGAGCATGGCGACATTGATTTTCATCTTTTTCCTCGTTATTTTGTGTTTTTATTGTAAAGCAATTTCAGCCCTTCTAAGGCCAGTCTGCTGTCTACTGTGTCTATTGTTTTGCTTACAGGGCCGATTAACGTGCTCATTCCTCCGGTAGCGATAACCGTTACATTTCCTTCGATTTCTTTTTTCATGTTTGTAACTATATTATCTACCGCTCCGGCAAATCCGTTTAGTACACCTGTCTGCATGTTTTCGACAGTTGATTTGCCAATTGCTACACCTGGGTCAATAAACTCAATTTTAGGCAGCCTGGCGGCTTTTTGAACCAAAGCGTCAGTGGAGGGTTTTATTCCCGGCATGATTGCACCGCCTATGAAATCACCGTCTTTATTGACGGCATTAAATGTTGTGGCAGTGCCGAAATCAACTACAATTACAGGACAGCTGTACAGTTCTTTGGCTGCTACAGATGTTACTATCCTGTCCGCTCCCAGCTGCCAAGTATTTTCGTAAAAAATGTTCATGCCTGTTTTTATTCCCGGGCCTACTATAACAGTTTTTACATCCAGAAATGTACGAAGCATATGCTCAATTGTGAAATTGATAGAAGGAACCACAGACGACATAATGGCGCCTGTGATTTTTGTTTTATCTATGTCAGAGTAGCTGAATACATTTATCAGCTGCAGACCGTATTCATCCGATGTTTTTCTGGTGTCTGTGGCGAAACGCGCGTATTGTATTAATTTGTCGTCATCAAATACACCGATTTTAATGTTCGAGTTGCCGATATCAAATGTTGCTATCATTACTTTTTCCTTTATTTCCAAATGCTAAGAATATTGCCATTGCTACTAAAGATACGATAATTGCCGCGGCGATTGCCTCAGGGATTCCGTTGGAGATAACTATTCCGCCTAGATAAAGCATAAGCTTTTGGGCAGTGGTTCCGAATGCCTCAGCAACCTGAGCTGCCTCAGGCAGAAACAAGACATACAAAAATCCTAGGAAAAAGAAAGTATTTGTCATAGAACCTACTATTGAAGTAATAACATAAGTGGATCTTTTGACAACATTCTTTGATGATTTTTGCAGCAGGTAATGTGTAAAATACGCAGTAACCGGAACAAGCAGCCTTGGTATGAAAATCATTATAATTGTTCTTAACGGGCTGATGTTAAACAAAAACAGGCCTAATGGGTCGCCCATGAAAACCTGCAGCAGGCTTGTTAAGCCAAATACTCCACCTAAAATCAAACCTACGCCTAACCCTTCAGTAACTACGCCGATAAGCACGGGGATGCAAAGAATAGTGATTGAAAACGGACCGACGCGGATATAACCCAGCGGGGTCAGCCCCAAAAAGAAAGTGATGGCTGTAAGAAGTGCCAAAGTTACCAGTTTTTTTGTTTTGTTCGATGTGTTAGTGTTGCTCATTTTTACCTCCGTTCAGGTTCTTAAGTAAGATACCTGACTTCTAAATAATACTTTTTTTACAGTTCAGCTCAAGTTAATACTGATGCCGACGATATAATAAAAATTATAGCATATTTTGCATACAAAGAAAAGCACACAAAATGTATATAGTTGATATGAATTGATTAATTATACAGAAAAGAAAAAAGAGGCTTTTAAAACCTCTTTATTGCTAATTTAATTAAGATAGCGAAGATTAGCTTTACGCAAACCTTTCTGATAACTGATTAAACTTCTCGTATGTCATAAGAGCATCCTCTTTAATGTTTTTCAGTTTTATAACATATGTCCATCGTCCGTATGGATACGCTTCCGAAATCATTGCCAAGTTTATAATGTATGACTTATGGCATCTGTAAAAAAGCTCGTGATCCAGCCTTTTTTGAAGTTCTCCTAAAGGTTCATTTGTAACGATTCGCTGGTCGGACGTATAAATTACGGTATTTCTTTCTTCCCTTTGAACCAAATGAATATCAGCCATATCCACAAAGACCATGCAGTCTTTGTCTTTTATCATTATTTTATTTAGTTCTTTGCTGAACATGCCGCTGGGTTTTACTTCTTCGCTGCTTTTAGTTATCACCTGATTGACACTGTTTTTTATTTTTTCAAGAGTGCTCATAACCCTGTCCATATCAAAGGGCTTTACCAAGTAATCAAAAGCATATATTTTAAAAGCTTCTAATGCGTATTTATCATGAGCAGTAGCGAAAATTATTCTGCACCTTGGGTCAATTTCCGCGATTTCTTTTGCTGCTGTCAGCCCGTCCATAACTTCCATTTCAACATCCATAAATATAACATCAGGCTTGAATTTAGCATATAAATCCAAAGCTTCCTGCCCGTTAAATGCTTCTGCTGTTATTTCAAAGCCTCCTGATTTTTCTAAAAATTTTCGTATTATCAGCCTCATGCCCTCTTCATCATCAGCAATTAAAACTTTAATCATTTATACAACTACCTTCTCCTCGGCCTTTCCAGCACTTGTGACATAATTATGCCCTGCAGTATTTGATTATCTGAAAAATCCAGAGTTTTTCTTTTTGAAGCTTTTCTACTGCTTGAATCAGAGTAAGCCAGCTCCATATCATAATGTTCATCGCATCCTTCGCCTGCGAATCCGCTTTTCATTGAGCTTTCAGTTGCGGCAACAGTGTTTTTTCTGAATTTATTAGTGCTGTGTTTTTGTGCGAGCCCTTCAACTTTTGCGCCTTCAACTTTATACCCTTCGACCTTGGCGCCTTCCATTTGATATCCTTCAACTTGCACACCTTCTACTATTTGTCCTTCCAGTGAGCCGTTTGAACCATATTTTTGAGTGGGCTGAGATTTAAAAGAAGAGACATTCTGCCGTGATTTCGCCTGGTCAGAAGACATGTTTTTAATCTCGTTTATCTGATCTAATGCGCGGTTAAGCTGAGACTGCAAAGTCGTTTTCTGTGTAGTTGAGCCATCGCTTTGCTGCTGTTGCTTTTTCGCTTCTTTTTTAGCTTTGTTGACTACGGATATGACTATTCCCAGTACAATCCAAATGATTATTCCGCTGAAGCCATCCATAAAATCACCTCTTTTCCGATGAGAGCAGGCCGCAGTATTTATGCGGCCTGCCAGTTTAGTTTAGTTTGATTTATTTGTCATCAGTTTTTTTAGGAGTCGTTCCCATGTTGGAAATGGAGGATCTCATATTTGTATCGGCTTTTACATTCTGCATGTTGTAATAGTCCATTATACCCATATTTCCCTCTCTGAATGCCTGTGCCATTGCCTTGGGGACTTCGGCTTCGGCTTCAACAACCTTGGCTTTCATTTCCTGTTCCAGGGCTACCATTTCCTGCTCTTTTGCAACAGCCATTGCGCGGCGCTCTTCTGCCTTTGCTCTTGCAATCTTCAGGTCTGCCTCGGCTTGGTCCATCTGCAGCTGTGCACCGATGTTGCGTCCTACATCAACGTCAGCTATATCAATTGACAGAATTTCAAACGCTGTTCCGGCATCGAGGCCTTTGTTCAAAACAGTTTGTGAAATCAAGTCAGGGTTTTCAAGCACTTCATTGTGTGATTTTGCTGAACCTACTGTTGTAACAATGCCTTCGCCTACACGGGCAATGATTGTTTCTTCTCCTGCTCCGCCGACTAGTCTGTCGATATTGGCACGTACTGTTACTCTCGCCTTAGCGCGCAGCTCAATGCCGTTTTTGGCAATTGCCGCTACTATAGGTGTTTCAATGATTTTTGGCTGTACGCTCATTTTAACTGCTGTTAATACGTCGCGTCCTGCCAGGTCAATAGCGCATGCTCTTTCAAATCCCAGCTCAATTCCTGCTCTTTGTGAGGCTATAAGCGCATGTACAACTCTGTCCACATTACCACCTGCCAAGAGGTGGCCTTCCAGTTTGTCTATGGATAATTCAAGTCCTGCTTTTGTCGCCATAATCATCGGCCTGATTATTCTTGCTGGTGAAACTTTACGAAGCCTCATACCAATAAGCTGAATAATGCCAACTCTTACTCCTGATGCTGCTGCGGATATCCACAAACCGATCGGGATAAACGAAAACAGTATTGCTAAAACGACAAATCCTAAAATGATTATTCCAATTATTATTCCTGCGGTCATTTTTCTACCTTCTTTCTTGATTAATTATTATCTTTTATTTGTTCTTTGCTACAACAATTCGCCGGCCTTCAACCTTTACGATTGAAACGGCGCTGCCTTTATCAATAAAATCGCCTTCTGTGACTACGTCCAGCCGTACGCCGTCAAAATCACATGTTCCTGCGGGCCTTAATGTGGTGATTGCTTTGCCTGCTTTGCCGACAAATACCTGCATATCATTGGTGCTTATATAGCCTTCTTCTTTAGTTTCTGAGTTTTTGTTTATCAAAGGTGATTTAAACAATGCGCCTTTAGAAGCAGACCGAATAACGAAAATCAGCACTATTGTTAGAATTGCCATTATCACAAGGAATATTATCAATCCCTCTACGAATGACTGCGCGGTAAATATTATGCCCAGTAGAAGCAAAATCAAGCCACTTATTCCCGGTATTGCAAATCCCGGTGTGAACATTTCTATAATTATAAGAACTGTTCCTAATATTATACATATAGCGGCAATTGGGTCAACACCTCCAATATATTGCCAAACTTCATTTAAAAAATCCATACTAATTACCTCCAGTAATTATTTCATATGTATATTACTATATTATTGCAGTTTTGAAAACGATAACCGGACACAACATACAAAAGCTATGCTCAAATGTCACTTGTTATGTCTTTATGAGAGGCGGGAACATATCCATAAAACCTGGTGATGCCATCTCCCGTATCAATATTGATTTTACCGTTGTATTTTTCCATAGTTTCTTTTACTATGAAAAGGCCCATGCCTGTCCCTTTTTCTCCCTTCGTAGTGAACCCTGGAGCAAAAATTTTATCTATTATTTCTTC
>CAZDZB010000093.1:0-8503 GCA_964509795.1 uncultured Christensenellaceae bacterium
TCCTGTGTTCTGTCTGTGCAGCTTTCAGAGCAGCTGCCGCAGTCGTGATTGCATGTTTCGCTCATTGTTGTCTCCTGTTATATAAATTTGATATTAATTACCTCTCATCATGCCCTGGCCGTAGCGCCCCTTGCGGCAGTTTCCGCATCCGTTTTTGCGCTCAGCATCAGTGCACAGCTTGTATTCACCGCCCTCAATTAGCAGAACGTTTCCGTTGACTAAGGACTTAGCCAGCTTTTGGCGGGCAATTGTATATATTCTTTGTACAGTGGTTCTGGCCACTGTCATTCGCTCTGCGCATTCTTCCTGTGTCATGCCTTCTAAATCTATCAGCCGGATGGTTTCATATTCATCCACTGTCATATTTATAGGTTCTAGTCCTGTCTTTTTATCCATAGGGCCAAAAACCGTATTATCGGGCATATAACACACTTTTCTCCATTTTGTTGGTCTTGGCATTTTATCCTCCTTAAAGCATAGCTGCGTCTATAATCTTTTCCATATAATAATTTTTATATTATGCCTACTTATTTATTATAGAATAAATCTTTGTCATGTCAACCAAATTAGTTTTAATTATTGACATATGCCCATTGCGCTATATATAATAGCATTAAGAATAATAAATGTCAATTTAAAAAAACTTTTGAATAGTTATTGACATATGTCCAAAAATGAGTATAATAAAGATGTAATAGGCATATGTCAATAATGATCAAAGGAGGAATTACAATGCCAGGACTAAACGGTACAGGGCCGATGGGCGCAGGGCCAATGACAGGCAGAGGCATGGGATACTGCAACAAAGCCAATGCCAACGCAGGATTTTACGGAAGAAGAATGGGCAGAGGGTTTGGTTTCAGAAGATTTTACAATGCGTCGCCTGAAATGACTCCTGAACAGACAAAAGATATACTTACTCAGCAGAAATCTTTCTTGGAAAGAGAATTAGCAAGTATTGACGAACAAATAAACAAACTTTAAAACGACACTGCAAATAAGTAACTATTTATAGTTGCTTATTTGTATTAATAAATATATCAGGAGACGGAAATGAAGATAGTAATCCCTACAAACGGAAACAATTTGGAAAGCGCAATAGGAAAATCATTTGGGCGTGCACAAAGATTTTTAGTCGTTGATTCATTGTCCAAAGAATTTGAAGTTATAGAAAACATACAAAACATGGAATCAGCTCAGGGAGCAGGAATTCAATCAGCTCAGTCAGCGGTAAAGGCCGGCGGAGATGTGTTGGTCACTTTAAACTGCGGCCCTAAAGCATACAGGGTTCTCAGCGAATCAGGCATGAGGGTATATACAGGCATTGATGACACGATTGAAAAAAACATTGATGAATTTGTCAATAACAAACTGAGCCTTATGAATGATGCAAACAAAGAAGGCCATTGGATGTAATAAATTTAATTTAAAGAATATAAGAGCATTTGATATTGAAGATATCGAGTTCGTTGCTAATCGGAGGATGATAAATGATAATAGCTGTAGCCTCAGGCAAAGGAGGAACGGGAAAGACAACACTGTCTGTTGCCTTGTCTTTGTCTGCGGATGAACCGGTAAAATTGCTTGACTGTGATGTGGAGGAGCCGAACGCCGGTATATTTTTTGATCTTGAGAATATTGCCGAAGAGTCGGTTATGGTTCCCGTGCCTGCAGTTGATAATAATAAATGCATATTTTGTGGCAAGTGCCAGGAAATATGCCAGTTTAACGCAATAACTGTACTTAAAGAAAAAGTCTTGATTTTTGATGAGCTTTGTCATAGTTGTGGTGGCTGTGAAAAGGCATGTCCTGAAAAGGCTATATCAGAAATCGGTAAACCTATTGGTGCGATAAAGCAAGCCCAGGCAAAATCTCTTTCCTTTGTTCAGGGTAAGCTGGATATTGGCCGCGCCATGTCGCCGCCGTTAATAAGGGCAGTAAAAAACAGGATAGATAATAGTATGTTAAATATTATAGATTGTCCTCCCGGCAACTCCTGTCCTGTAATTACTGCCGTTAACGGGGCTGATTACATCATATTGGTAACTGAGGCGTCTCCATTCGGGCTGCATGACCTGAAGCTTGCGGTCGACGCGTTCAGAGGGCTTGACATTCCTTTCGGAGTGATAATTAACCGTGCCACAGAAAATTACCTGGAAGTTAACGCATATTGTACACAGCAGAACATAAATATCTTGCTGGAAATCCCTGAAAACCTGGAAGTTGCTAAGGCATATTCAAGCGGGCATACACTGCTTGAGGCTATGCCGCAGCTGAAGCCTGAAATCAAAAAAATCATATCGGATATCAGGGAGGGCTGCGCATGAAAGAAATATTAATAGTAAGCGGAAAAGGCGGAACGGGAAAAACGAGCATAACCGCGTCTATCGCGTCACTAGTGCAAAACTCGGTGTTTGCAGACTGCGACGTTGACGCGGCGGATTTGCATTTGATACTCTCTCCTGAAATAGGAAACACAAACGAGTTTTATTCGGGGCATCTGGCATCAATTGATAATGAAAAATGCATTTCCTGCGGAATATGTAAAGATGCATGCAGGTTTGACGCAATAAAAATAAGAGATGAACAGTATTTTGTTGATCCGATATCATGTGAAGGCTGCGGCGTGTGCGTGTGGTCGTGCCCTCAGGAAGCAATAAATTTTGATGATAATTTATGCGGAGAGTGGTATGTGTCACAAACAAGGTTCGGAGATATGGTGCACGCCAAGCTCAATGCGGCGGCAGAAAATTCAGGGAAGCTTGTAAGCACAGTGAGAAATGAAGCAAAAAAACTTGCACAAAGTAAAAATAAGGATTATGTTATAATAGATGGGCCTCCGGGAATAGGATGCCCGGTAATAGCATCAATGACAGGAGTAAATTCTGTTATAATAATTACAGAGCCGACGCTTTCGGGCTTGCATGACATGGAAAGGGTGATGGAACTGGCAAAGCATTTTCATGTGGAAGCGTATGTGTGCATAAATAAATATGATATCAATATTGAAATGACGGATAAAATAAAAAGCCTGTCCGCAGAGTATGAAATTCCGGTTATTGGCCAGATACCATATGAAAAGGATATGACAATGGCTCAAATAGAGGGCAAGACCATAATTGAGTATTCTCAAAACCCGGCGGCTGAAGCCATAAAAAAGATGTGGGAAGAATACCTCTCGATATCTTGAAAAAATTATAAATATCAAGGAGATAATTATGAAAGTAGCAATACCTGTACATAATAATAAACTATGTCAGCATTTCGGACACTGCCAGCAGTTCTATATCTGCATTACAGATGAGGAAAGCAAAGAGATAAAAAGCTCTGAACTCATTACGCCGCCGCCTCACGAGCCGGGCCTTCTGCCAAGATGGCTTGGAGAGAAAAATGTGGATATAATAATTACCGGTGGAATGGGGCAGAAAGCACAGAGCCTTTTTGAGCAAAGAAATATAAAGGTATTCACAGGTGCGCCTTCGCTTACGCCTGAAATGCTTGTGGAAGAATACATGAACGGACGGCTGCAATACGGCAGCAATGCCTGCGACCACTAAAGCACAGCAAAAACAACAATATAATAAAAATTAGTATAATCCCATATGTTAAGTGTGTGTAAAAAACTTAAGATATGGGATTTACGGCTATATCATTTGATTGTAAATAATTTTTTTGTATGGTATCATATTTCTATACAATAAAAAAGGAGAGTATTATGAAGAAATTATTTAAATGTACAGTATGCGGATATATACATGAAGGTGAAGAAGCCCCTGACTTTTGCCCGAAATGCGGCGCGCCGAAAGAAAAATTTGTAGAGCTTGACAAAGAAGCAGCCGACAAAATATATGCTTCTGACAGGACCAATGATATACATATGGAAATCATCGCGTTGGCATCAAAAATCCAGCAGTTGGCTTTGGAAGGAATAGAAATCAATTTGGATCCTCCTTGTGTGGCGTTATTTAAAAACGCTTTGGATGAAGCTTGGGTTATCAAACAGCGTTCAAAGGCGGAGATAGCAGGGCACGTAGGCAAAGGAAAATGGTAAACTAAAGAAAGCTGTAAAAAAGGCTAATTTTATTTAGCCTTTTTTTGTTAAATAAATTATGTTAGGCATAAAAAATGAAAATTATAGTCAGTTTAGTTTATCATTTATTTAATAAATTACAATTTCAGGAGGATATATGATAAATTTTTTACAGCAATTTCCGCCGGTTATTCAGGCATTGTTTGGTACTCTTTTTACTTGGGGAGTTACAATGCTTGGAGCCGCAATGGTTTTTTTCTTTAAAAAGATAAACAAAAAAGTGCTTGATGGTATGCTGGGGTTTGCAAGCGGAGTGATGATAGCTGCCAGTTTTTTCTCATTGCTGGCTCCGGCTATTGACATGGCTGAAAGCGCTGGCCAGACAGCATGGTTTGTTGTCGTTGCGGGTTTTGGATTTGGATGCGCGTTTTTATTCGCGGCAGACAAACTGCTTCCGCATATGCACATAACAGTAGACGGCACACAAAAAGAGGGGTTGTCGAGCAGCTGGAAAAAAAGCATTCTTTTAGTAAGCGCGATTACTATTCACAATATACCGGAGGGCCTGGCAGTTGGTGTGGCTTTCGGAGCTGTTGCCGCCAATTTCAGCGGTGCCAGCATGGCAGGGGCAGTAGCTTTGGCAATAGGTATAGGCATACAGAACTTTCCTGAAGGAGCTGCGGTTTCCGTACCGCTCCGCCGTGAAGGAATGTCAAGGGGGAAAAGTTTTTTCTGGGGCCAGTTATCAGGCATGGTTGAGCCTATAGCGGGAGTACTTGGGGCGCTGGCAGTAATCATTTTCAGGCCTATTCTGCCGTATGCACTGGCATTTGCCGCAGGCGCAATGATATACGTTGTAGCCGAAGAACTTATTCCTGACGCACACAGCGGGCATTCTGACATAGCGACAATAGGTGTGGCAATCGGATTCATTGTTATGATGGGATTGGATGTTGGTCTTGGATAATGCTGGAACCTGATTGAAAATTAAACACTGTTAGACATATTTATGCTGTTTCTTGGCGTAAAACTTAACTAAATCAATAAAAATCCTGTGAACAAAAGAGTATCACAGGATTTTTTATAAATGCTATTATTAGTAAAGATTTTTTCTTTAAAGCAATTTAGCTGCTGCCTCTGCTGCTTTTATTAATGGGTATCCTGCTGGTGAGGCTGTAAGCATTGGCTGTGTACCTATTTGAGCGACCAGAAGGTCATTGATTGTCATATCATTCTGAATAATGAAGCCAAGAACATTTGTCAGCTCACCTACTGTCAGGCCGCCCATTGCTTCGCCGCCTAAGATTACGCCGTTCTTTTTGGACACAATTAACTTAACTGTTTGTTTGTGTGTATGTTCCAAGCATCCGGGATGGGTATCCATTCCTGTGAAAGAAGCTGTAACAATGTCGAACCCTTCGCTTCTTGCTACCTTTTCTGTAAGGCCTGCTACTCCCAATGCCAAGCCGCCGATGCAAGTTGAATATATTCCTATTGTGCCTCTGAAAGTGCTGACTGTAGATAATGAATATAGGTTTAAACCTGCAACCCTTGACTCTGCACATGCAGTGGAAGCAAGCATTACGCGGCTGACTTTGCCTGTTAAAAAGTCTTTCTTTTCTGAGCAGTCGCCTACTGCGAATATATCTTTGTGTGACGTTCTTTTATATTGGTCAGTTTCGATGAAACCGCATTTGTTTATGGCAAGCCCCATATCCTGAGCAAGCTTTGTATTTGGGGAATAACCCAAAGATAAAATAACTGCATCCGCCTCAAGTGTGCGTCCGTCGGAAAGTGTTACGCTTTCTACTTTGCCTGGTCCGTTGATTTCTTTTATGCCTACGCCAGTCAGTACGTTTACGCCTCGTTCGGTAATATTTTCTTTTGCCGCTTCTGCAAACTCTTCATCAAAGGCAATGCCAAGGATATGAGGAAGAAGTTCGACCAGGGTTATTTCATATCCTTTTTTATTAAGTTCATCTGCGACTTCAACGCCTATGAAACCTGCACCTACAACGATTATTTTTTTCAGGCTTTCCAGTTTCTTTTGAAGCTCATCTAAGTATTCTTTTCTCTTTGGTATTGTAAAGACGTTTTCTTTGTCTGCGCCGTTGAGCCAGCCGGGAACTGTAGGCTGCGAACCGATACCAAGTATGAGCTTATCGAATACAAATTCTTCGCCGCTTTTGGCTTTGGCGGTCTTAGCTTCGGGGTCAACGGAAACTATTTCGTCGATTTTGATGTCAACTCCCAGGTTTATCAGCCCTTGGTCAGGAAGGATGTTTTTGTCGCTTGTTCCGACAGTGCCGAAAATGTAAGGAATTCCGCAGGGAATCATTACTTTTTCTTCTTTTCTTACCAAGGTAACGCTTTTGTCTTTGTTGTTTGACTTTACTGTTGCTGCTGACACAAGACCTGCTGCACTTCCGCCAATAATTAGTACATCTGTTTTTATCATTTTTGCCTCCAGAAATAATGTTTTATAAACTTGAATAAATTATTAATATAACAATTAATAACATATGCCATAAACGACCTTACACCTTTTTTAAACATATGTCAATATCATATTTTGAAATCAGTATTTCTTATTTATCAGAAGAAGGCAATTTTAAATAGTAAGTATTGAGTATACTGTTGACACTAACGCAACGTGATAGTTTATAATATAATTAGCTAATAAAGGATGGAAGATAATGACATGGATAATAAAATGCTGAATATAAATGAAGTCGCGAAGCTTTGTGGAATTACAGTGAGGTCGCTGCACTATTACGAAGAAATCGGATTGCTTGAGCCTGCTGCGTATGCTTCAAACGGATATAGAAAGTATAATAATGAATCGCTTTCTAAACTGCAGCAGATATTATTTTTTAAGGAATTGGACTTGCCATTAAAACAAATAAAAAAAATAATGGACAGCCCTGCATATGATAAAAAGGCAGCTCTTAAAAAACATAAAGAATTATTGTATCTTAAAAGAGACAGGATTAATAATATCATTGGGCTAATTGATGAAAACATTGGTAAAAACAATTTAAGCTTAAAGGAGTTTGACATGACAGAAATAAAAAAACATACACAAGAATATGCGGAAGAAGCAAGACTGCGCTGGAGAAACACAGATGCATACAAGCAAAGCAAGCAAAAAACAATGCATTATACAGAAAAAGACTGGGAAGCAGTAAAAACCCAAAGCGCAAATATTTTTAACGCATTTGCATCCTGTATGAATAGAGAAGACGAAGACATAGACACAGATGATTTGGTTAAAGAATGGCAGGATTACATTACAAATAATTTTTATGACTGTACGGACGAAATTCTGTCAGGCCTGGCTGATATTTATGTAACGGACGAAAGATTCAAAAAAAACATTGATAAGTACGGCACAGGGCTTGCAGAGTTTATAAGCAAATGTATTAAGTCTTATTTAAGCAGAAAATAGTATAATTATTATAAAAAAAGAGTGCTGGTGGATTTATCAGCACTCATAATAATTTTCTCTTTCTTCTACATTTTCCAAATGGTCTTTATGGATCTCTTCCAGCATGTTTTGGGAGGCTATTTTATTCATTATCATTTTTACTATTTTAGAAAGTTCGCTTTCCTCCCTGTAATCAGCTTCGGACAAAAAGTCAACCCTGTCATCAATAAGCAGAGAGTCAACTTTATTTTTCTGCCCGTTTTTATACACAGCTATTGATTTGCCGCCTCTGTCTTTTACCAGCTTCATTGAAGGTATATCCGTCATGCCGTCACCTAAATATATCATGTTGCTGAAAGGAGTATGCCGCTCATTTTCCGGTATTACTTTGTTCAAATCGCAGTTGTTAGAAACATCAAATACGCCCTTATTTATCCTGAATAAGAACTGTGTTTTGTTTGTATAGTTAATGGCCATTTTGGGCCATACTGCAATTCCGTGATGGTCATAGTAGTATTCACAGGCATAAATTTCTTTAAACTCTTTTGCGATAGATGTTCCTTCGATAATTTCTTTTAATCCCGATGAAATAATGTAATGCTCTACATTTACACCAATGGAGTCCGCGTAGTCATTTATTCGCTTAAAGAATTCTTCAACACCAGGAAAAAATTCAATTTCCTTGCCAAGTATTACAAAATCATCCCGCTTTATTGAATTATGGTTAGCGTTTGATTTGTCAATCATTTTATACATGCATGTTAAAATGCTGTCCATTTTTTCTGCTTCTGAAAAGTCATTGCATTCTTTCCAGAAATCTTCTGGCTCCATTCCAAGATTCGGAATAAAGCTGTATTCCTGCATATCTTTTGTGCATAATGTATTATCAAAGTCATACATTATAGCGATGTTTGGTTTTTTTGTGTTCATATTTATATATCCGATATTTAAATCAGCCTTTCGTTATATTTATTTAATGCTGCTACGTTTACTTAAGAGCTTATTTCGACATCCATTTCTCTTTTTTGTATTGCGCAGCGCCCCGC
>CAZDZB010000094.1:0-8496 GCA_964509795.1 uncultured Christensenellaceae bacterium
ATTTATCTAGATTATCCTCTTTGACAAGCTTTGTCAAATGTTTTATTACATAAGCTTCATCAATCACTACTTCAATCATCTGATGCTCTCCGTTTGCGTTGAAAGACACCTCTTCCAGCAGAAGCTCAAGCACCGTGTGCAGCCTCCTTGCTCCAATGTTTTCTCTGGATTCATTCACGTTAAACGCAAAATCTGCAATCTTGTCCAGCGCATCCTCTTTAAACACCAGGTTAACATTATCGACATGCAGCATATGCTGGTACTGTTTAATTACTGCGTTTTCAGGCTGAGTCAGTATCTTTATAAAGTCCTCTTTTGTCAAGCTGTTTAATTCAACTTTTATGGGGAAACGCCCCTGCAGTTCAGGTATCAAATCAGAAACGCTGGAAACATGAAACGCTCCCGCCGCAATAAACAAAATATAATCAGTTTTGACAGATCCGTATTTTGTGGCTACAGTGCTTCCTTCAACCAAAGGCAAAATGTCTCTTTGCACGCCCTCTCTGGATACATCAGGCCCGCCATGGCTGCCTCTGCCCGCAATTTTATCAATTTCATCGATAAATATGATGCCATGCCTTTCAGCCAGGTCAATTGCTTCTTCTTTCACCTGCTCCATGTCTATCATCTTGGCGGCTTCTTCCTGCTTGAAAATTTCTCTCGCCTGCTTTACTGTGACAATGCGCTTTTTATATTTTTTGGGGATAATGCCGCCGAACATTTCACTTATGTTTATTTCCATTCCACTTCCCGGTACGCTTTGCAGCCCGGAACCTGTATCTTCAACTTCAATTTCTATTTCTTTGTCGTCAAGGTCGCCTGCCATCAGCTGTGAATACAAATCCTGCTTATTTTTCTTGTCTTCATCGGTTTCTGCCGGCCCTTCCAGCTGCTGCTGTCCCGGAACCTGGTTCCCAAAAATATTTCCCAGAACCTGCCCCTGCGGCTTGTCCTTTTTGCCTGAAAGCCTTCTTAAAATGCGGCGCAAAGCCAAGGCTTCTGCCTGCTTTTCCACGCTTTTGGATTTGTCTTCTTTGACCATTCTAATGGCTGTTTCAATAAGGTCACGCACCATTGATTCAACGTCACGTCCGACGTATCCGACTTCTGTAAATTTTGTCGCTTCCACCTTTACAAAAGGAGAATCAACAAACTTAGCGAGCCGCCTTGCAATCTCTGTTTTGCCCACACCTGTAGGCCCCACCATAATTATGTTTTTGGGTGTTACTTCCTTTTGAATCTCTTCATCCAGCATTGACCTTCGGTATCTGTTTCTCAATGCGATAGCCACGGCTTTTTTTGCATCGTTTTGCCCTATTATGTATTTATCCAGTTCATGTACTATTTCCTGGGGTGTCATGTTATGCTTTTTCATCGCTGCCTCCTACGGTCTCCAAAACAATGTTTTTGTTTGTAAACACACAAATGTCAGCGGCTATCTCAATTGAAGCCCTTGCTATCTGCTCCGCGCTCAAATCGGAATTCCCTTTCAGGGCTCTTGCCGCAGCCAAAGCGTAATTGCCGCCTGAGCCTATTGCGCAGATGCCGTCATCAGGCTCGATAACTTCGCCGCCGCCTGATAATACAAGCAAATCATTTTTGTCGGCTACTATCATCAAAGCCTCCAGCTTTCTTAGTATCTTGTCGCCGCGCCAGTCTCTTGCCAGCTCAACTGCTGCCCTTTTTAAATTTCCGCTGTATGCCTGCAGCTTTGCTTCAAATTTCTCTGACAGCGAAAACGCATCCGCTACTGAGCCTGCAAACCCTGTTATTACATTATCATTGTATATTCTTTTCACTTTATGCGCCGTGGCTTTCATAATTGTATTCTGGCCAACTGTCACCTGGCCGTCGCCGGCAACAGCACAAATGCCGTCCTTTTTAACAGCAACTATTGTAGTCCCTTTTATGTCCATTTTAATTCCTTTCTGTAATTCATAAGGCAAATATATTATCTGCTTTGTTTATGAATTAAACATTTCATCTTTTAGTCTTTTAATATTTTCGCAGGCACGATTTGAGTATGCCAGATATCTTTCCTGTTTATTCTTTATTTTTTTGTCCATGGGAGCCAAAAGCCCGAAGTTTGCATTCATCGGCTTGAGTTTGTCTGTAACGGGATTAGTCGTATATTTTATTATAGCACCAATCATAGTAGTGTCATCAGGAATAATTGGTTCTTTGCCTTCAATGTCCTTGGCTGCATTTGCAGCGGCCCATATTCCCGACGCGGCTGACTCAACATATCCTTCCACGCCCATCATCTGCCCTGCCATATATAACCCCCTTTTGGCTTTTACCTGCAGGCTGGTATCAAGCAGCTTGGGAGAGTTTATATACGTGTTTCTATGCATAACACCATACCTGAAAAACTCTGCGTTTTCAAGCCCGGGAATCATGGAAAATACTTTTTTCTGTTCAGAAACCTTTAATCTGGTCTGGAAACCTACAATATTATATAATGTCCCCGCAGCGTTGTCCTGGCGAAGCTGCACCACGGCAAATGGCTTTTCAGCGCTGTCTGATCTTTCTATGCCAACGGGTTTTAGCGGACCGAACGCCATAGTCATCGGACCTCTTTTTGCCATGGATTCAATGGGCATGCACCCTTCAAACACTTTTCTTTCTTCAAATCCTTTTATCTGCGCTGTTTCAGCCTCAACTAAAGCATTGTAAAAATTGTAATACTGCTCTTTTGTCATAGGGCAGTTTATGTAATCGTCGCCCCTGTCATACCTTGACCCTTTAAAAGCGATATCCATGTTTATTGAGTCTCCGTTTATTATGGGAGCAACCGCATCATAAAAAAACATTGTATCTTCCATACAATATTTTTTAAGGATATCATCAGCCAGCTTTTCGCTTGTCAGAGGGCCTGTTGCTATTATTACATATTTTTCGTTTGGAATTTCGGTTATCTCTTCTTCAATTACCTGAATATTTTTATGATTTCTTATTTTCGCGTCAATGTATCCCGAAAAGCTTTCCCTGTCCACAGCAAGAGCTCCTCCAGCAGGGACTTTGGATGCGTCAGCTGCCTCCATTACCAGGCTGCCCAGCTGCCTCAGTTCATATTTTAAAAGCCCCACCGCGTTCTCTATCCTGTCTGAGCGCAGTGAATTGGAGCACACCAATTCCCCGAAAGTACCCAGGCTGTGAGCCGGGGTTTTCCTGCTGGGCTTCATTTCATATAATTTAACCTTAATGTTTTTATTGGCCAGGTGCCACGCCGCCTCGCAGCCTGCAAGCCCTGCGCCAACAATAGTCACTTCTGTCATTTGTCATCCTTTGTATTATGTTTTTTCGTATCTGTTTCCCGGCAGTTTGACAATCAGCCCTTTTATTTCAAGTCTTGATAAAAGGCTTATTAATTGTACAGGGGTGTAATCCAGTCTGAACTGTATTTCATCAAACCTGCTGCCGTTATTATCGATTACATTATACACGGATTTCTCCTGAATATCCATACCTTCCAGATGAATAGTCCTGTCTTTTGCTCCTTTTGTTTCTCTCCACCCAAACCAGTCCATTATGTCTTTGTATTCCATTATCAGCGAACACCCTTCCTGAATCAGGTGGTTCGGAGTGTAGCTTTTGTCTGAATTGATGTTTCCGGGTATGGCCAAAACTTCTCTGCCCTGGTCCTGTGCATGGTCAATTGTCTTCAGCGTTCCGCTGGTTTTGGCGGCCTCCACCACAAGTATGCCCTTGGACAGGCCTGTAATTATTCTATTTCTCGCCGGAAAATGATACGGAAGCGCCTGAACTGTGGGAATATGCTCAGATACAATCAATCCATCTTTTTTTATTCTATTGTATAAATGCCTATTGCATTCGGGGTAGCATACGTCAGGCCCGGAGCCCAAAACCGCAATAGTGTGCCCTCCTGCCTTAAGCGCCCCTTCATGTGCGCTGCCGTCGATGCCCATAGCCATTCCCGACACAATGCATACGCCGTTGCGCGCCAAATCTTCTGATATGTTTTTTGCAGTCTCTGTGCCGTAATTGGTGGGTGTCCTTGAGCCGATTACACCAAGCATTCTGTCGTGGTTTAAAAGCCTTGTGTCTCCGATGCAGTAAAGCACAGGAGGCGGGTCATATATGTGTTTTAAATTCTCAGGATATTCTTCGCTAAGCATAGTCACTGCCGTAACGTCATATTTTTTGAGCAGCTCAATAATTCTGTTAAGATAGTCTCTGTTTAAGCACTTCATCAAATATGTTTTTTGATGCTTTGTTAAAAATGTCAGGTTCTTTATGTCATTTTTTATGGACGCAACAGCAATTCCAACATCCTGATAATAATTAACAAGCTTGTTGAAAGTGACAGGATTCATTCCCTGAATGCTGTCAAGCCATAGCCATTCCAGCTCTTGTGCGGTGTACTCAGCCATTTAACCAATACTTCCTGTCCAATGTTCTGTATTGCAGGGCTTCCAGAAGGTGCCTCTGCTCAATGTTATCCGTGCCCTCAAGGTCCGCTATTGTCCTTGCAATTTTTATTACTCTGTCATATGCCCTGGCGGACATGGAAAGCCTGTTGAAATACTGCTTAAGTATGTTCATTCCTTCGTCATCTATTGCGCAGTATTTATTTTTCTGGTCGGGTTTAAGCTGTGAATTTCTGAAAATGCCATCGTCTTTGTATCTTTCCAGCTGTATCTTCCTGGCTTTTGCCACCCGCTTTGCTATGTCAGCGCTTTTTTCGCCTTCTTCCATTTTGCTAAGCTGCGCAAACGGCACGGAATCCACTTCCACATGAATATCCAGCCTGTCAAGAAGCGGCCCGCTGATTTTGTTTAAATACCTTGATATCTGGCTTCTGTTGCAGGTGCACTGCCCCGTTGATGAGCCATAATGCCCGCAGGGGCAAGGGTTCATTGAAGCAACGAGCATAATGTTCGAGGGGAACACCGCTGTGCCTGAGGCTCTTGACACGGTTATCATGCCGTCCTCCAAAGGCTGCCTCAAGGCTTCCAGCACCTGGCGCTGGAATTCGGGAAACTCATCCAAAAAAAGAACTCCGTTATGGGCAAGGCTTATTTCCCCTGGCCTTACTTTGGCTCCGCCGCCCGTTAAGGCAATTGATGATGACGTGTGGTGAGGCGACCTGAAAGGCCTTTTGAGTATGATGCCTTCATCTGCGCCCAATACTCCCGCTATGCTGTGTATTTTGGTGACTTCCAGTGCCTCCTGAAAGCTCAATGGCGGCATAATGCCAGCCAGAGCCGTCGCCAGCATAGTTTTCCCCGAACCGGGGGGGCCAATCATCAGCACATTGTGTCCGCCTGCCGCTGCGATTTCCAGCGCACGCTTTGCCATGTACTGCCCTTTTATATGCGAAAAGTCAATGTCTGACACGCTTTTTTCAATAAGGCTTTGATAATCAACGGCATCCAGGCATTGGGCATCTTTTGCGCCGTTTAATACGTTTATCAGATTAATCAGATTATCAACTGGTACTATTTCAATTCCGCTTATGCATGCAACTTCATTTTTGTTGTCTTCCGGTATATAAATCCTTTTAAATCCTTGGTTTACCGCCTCAACTATCATGGCGATAACCCCGTTCACTCCTTTTACGCTGCCATCCAATGACAACTCACCAATAAAGCATGCACTTGACAAATCATTGCCGATTACGCCGCTTGCGCAAAGCACTCCCACGGCAATTGGAAGGTCATAAACAGCACCTTCCTTTTTCTTGTCAGCAGGCGCCAAATTAACTGTAATTCTTTTTATGGGGAAAAGGTGTCCGGAGTTTGTAATTGCCGCCTTTACTCTTTCACGGGATTCCCTGACGGTCGCTCCAGGCAAACCGACCACGTCAAACGCAGGCAGTCCGTTCGAGATGTTCACCTCCGTTACCACATGGAAACCTTCAATTCCTTCAAAACCTAAACTGTTTATTTTTGCTAGCATTAAGCCACTCCATACTTTTAATAGGACAATTTTTCTTTGTATTTAAACTAATTATAGGTTACCTTCCAATTCATGTCAATTAAAAGCGAACAAAATATCTGTACTTTATTTAATAAAAAGGATCCACTTTACAGTTTTCGGCTATATCTAATTAAAATTACACACAATTTATTAATAAAATCAATGTTTATATTAATTATTTTAATATTTATATTAATTATTTTAATTTTAATATTGACATATTTAATAAATAGTGTTATAAATATATCATAAGTTAACATTAGGAGAAAAAATATGGTAAGAACGGCGCCAACAACGTGCCCTGTATGCAAGGGCGAATATGAAATCACTACACTTACTTGCAAGAAGTGTGGAGCAGAACTCAACGGACATTTCCACGGCTGTGACTTTTGTGACCTGAGCCAGGAAGACGCATTTTTTGTTTTAACATTTTTGAAATGCAGAGGCAGCATAAAAGACATGGAAAAAGAACTGGGCATATCATACCCCACAGTAAGAAGCCGCCTTGACAAAATAATTTCAAACCTCGGCCTGGCAGTTACAATGTCAAAGGATGAAATTAAGCAGGAGCGGGAAAAGATATTTGACCGATTGGAAAACGGCGAAATCACAGCTGCGCAAGCGGCAGAGTTGATCAAAAACATTTAAGGAGATACTTACAATGAGCGAAGAGACAAAAAGAATATTAGATATGGTAAAAAACGGAACAGTTACCCAAGAGGAAGGAGAGAAATTAATTGAAGCATTATATGAAAAAGAGGAACCCAGAAAAAATACTGGAAAGAAATCGACGCTTAGAGTGCGAATCGATACCCAGGGAAATAGCAATGATGATAAAACAACCGTTAATGTAAATATACCTTTGATTTTGGCAAAAAAAATGACAGGCCTTACAAAGCTTGTGCCAAAGAGCGCTAAATCCGATTTAGCTGATGAAGGAATTGACCTTGACTCCATTGACCTTGGCGAGTTAATCGACATGTTTGAAAACGGCGAGATTGATGAAGACCTTGTGTCCATTGACGCAGGCGACGAAGAAGACAAAGTAAAGGTAAGAATTTATGTTGACTAATAAAGCTCATTTTCTGATAGTCTATATTAGAATCAACAAGTTCAGGCTCCCCATAGTCCTGCCTGCGTTTGTCCTTAATTCTCTTATATCGGAACTTTGTGACCTGGTAAATTTCTTTACATTTTTCAGCAGCAAAGTAACGTCAGGAATTGATATAGTAGAAACCAGTGTCTATTCATTAACCGACTTTAAAAAATACGATTTTGTGAACGTCTCCATCCTTTCGAAAGAAGACGGAGACGCTTTCCAAATAAGAATCTTTACGAGGTAAAAAATGAGATTTGTTATTAAATTAATACTATACTTTTGCGCACTTTATGTTTTTGTCGCAGTCAGCTGGCTGCCTCAGGCATCAGCAGGCACGGTTTTGCTGGCAGCTGTGGTGCTCGCCCTGGTAAATACATTAATCAGGCCGATAATAAGCGTAATTGCCCTCCCCTTAAGCTTAATTACTTTTGGTATAGCAATCATATTTATAAATGTGCTAACCTTAGTAATCGCAAGCGGAATAACAGGCGGAGCGCTGGCATCTCCGTTCTGGATCAAGCTGGTTATTGCGGTGGTAATCATGGCAATTGACAACGGCATAAGATTCACAAGGCATGAAAGCAAAAAAAAATTATGCGCATAAAAATAAGTGGCACTAACCTAAGAACTTCAATTGTTTGAAAACACAGTTGAAGTTCTTTTTTATTGTCTGAAATAATAATTTGTGTTTTCAATCTTTGAATTGTATAATAAATATACATTATATATAAATGAGGTATTTATATGCTGAACTCAAAAAAAGACCGTGACAGAAAAGAGCGAATAGATCTTTTAGAAAAAAATCTAGCTGCTGACACGAATAAAAAGAAAGAAACTTTTGTTGAATTAATTGACCTCTATACTCAGTCACGCAAAGCAAATTACTTGGATAGTATTATATTTTTTATAGTGGGTGTAGGCTTTTTTGCACTTTCCACGCATTACTCATGTTCTGGATGGATGGACTGGGCCGCCTATGGCGGAGGGCTTTTGTTTATAATTGTAGGCTTTGCAGGATTAAGCGAAAGCAGGCAAATCAATGCGAAAATTGCTTCACATCAAAAAGAACTGCAAAAATCGGAAAGCATCGATTGACAGACAGCAAAAAACCAGACATACCGTGCCTGGTTTTTTTATATAAGATAAGCTATCTTCACATCAAACATTAAACCTGAAAAGGACGACATCTCCGTCTTTCATTTCGTAATCCCGCCCTTCAGAGCGCATAAGCCCCTTTTCCTTGGCCAGTGCCACTGAGCCCAGCTCGGAAAGGACATCGTATGGAACAACCTCGGCGCGGATAAATCCCTTTTCAAAATCCGTATGTATTTTCCCTGCTGCCTGCGGAGCCAGCGTGCCCTTTTCTATCGTCCACGCACGCACTTCTTTCTCTCCTGCCGTCAGGTATGAAATAAGCCCAAGCAGTGAATATGACTTTTGTATCAATCTAGTAA
>CAZDZB010000095.1:0-4294 GCA_964509795.1 uncultured Christensenellaceae bacterium
TATCCGGAAAAAACTTTTAACGCAATATTATATGTTATTGAAATAATCAAAGAAATACTTCCCATATTGCTGTTTGTTTACGTTTTCATGGTGGCTTTTGCTTTTATTAATGAGAAAAAGTTAAAAGAATATATTCAAAAAGCTCCGATGTTTGTAAAATATATTTTGCTGAGTTTGCTAGGCACTTTAAGCCATGGCCCTATATACGCCTGGTACCCGCTGCTAAAAGAGCTTAATCAAAAGGGAATATCAAAAGGTGCAATAGGAACGTTTTTGTATTCAAGGGGAATTAAGCTTACTTTGCTGCCGATGCTGGTTTCGTTTTTTGATTTAAAATATGCCATAATCTTAACAATTACAACTTTAATATTTTCGCTTATTGAAGGAATTGTAATTGATTTAACATGCAAAAATTAATTTTATAAAAACAGATAAGCTCGCAGTAAAACTTTTACTGATAATAAACCATTTAAAAAAACCGGATTCCGAAAAGGACAAGCCGGTTTTTAATATTATAGTTCGGTTTGTAATTTCCGAGTAAGGCATGAAAATATATAAAAAAATTCATAAAACCACTTGACATAGCGGTAAAAAGAGGTATAATAAAAATATAATTAGCACTCACCAAGAGAGAGTGCTAACAAAATAAAAAAACAAGGAGTTGAGATTATGACTAATTTAGTACCATTTAATCAAAGGACAAGCAGAATCGCACCTTTTGAGATTAATAATTTTAGTGACATGCTCGACGACTTTTTCACAGATATGTGGTCGCCGAGAATGGATTTTTCAAAAGATACTTTCAAAATTGATGTGCAGGACAACGAAGCGGATTACTTGATAGAGGCCGACATGCCTGGAATTGAAAAAGACGAAATCAGCCTTGAGATGAAGGAAAACACTTTGTGCATAAGCGTAAATAAATCCGAGGAGAAAACCGAAGAGAAAAAGAATTACGTTCACAAGGAAAGAAGAGTCTCCTCAATGAGCAGAAGCGTTTACCTTCGCGATGTGAAGCAGGATGAAATTGAAGCCAAGCTGGAAAATGGCGTACTTCAAATCACTGTTCCGAAGGTTGAACAGGCTGATAAAGTAAAACAAATCAGCATTAAGTAAAAAACTTAAATATAAGAAAGAGCACTTTGAAAAAAGTGCTCTTTTTTGCGCTTGTAGTTAATGTATTTAGCTGCTGTATTCTGATAAAGTGACAGATAAAGTTAGCTCTTCACCTTCCCTTAGAAGCGTCAGCTCGAGGGTATCCCCCGGCAGATGACTGTAAACTATTGTACGCAGTTCAAGTAAAGTGTCTACCGGCACTCCGTCTATTTCGGTTAAGACATCCAGCATTTGAACGCCTGAAGTGTATGCGTCTGACGTTTCGTCTATTTCCAGAACGAGCAGGCCGTCTTCAAAAGTGACATCATTTAAGCCAAGCTGTGTAAGCTGCGAGTCAGACAGCACATCGTAAATGTTGGTGTCAATAAAGCTTACTCCGATTTTTGCTTGCACGAATTCGCCTGTTTCAAGCACCTGGTTTATTATGGGTATTGCGGCGTTTATGGGAATTGCAAACCCCATGCCTTCGCCATCTGTTAATTTATAGGTATTGATTCCGATTACTTCGCCCTGGGAATTAAGCAGCGGGCCTCCGCTGTTGCCGGAGTTAATTGTAGCATCTGTCTGTATTAAATTTGTGGCAAAGCTGTATTGTTTCGGTTGAATGCTTCTGTCAAGTGCGCTCACTATGCCCGCCGTTACGCTTCTTTGATAGTCGAGGCCCAGGGGGTTGCCTATGGCAATGGCTACTTCCCCGACGTTTACGCTGTCAGAATCTCCTAAGGCGGCTGCCGTAAGGCCGGTTGCTTCAATTTTAATGACAGCCAGGTCCATTGATTCGTCAGAATAGATTACGGATGCGTCATATTCGCTTCCGTCCATTAATGTAACTGTAATTGATTTAGGGTTATCGGATACAACGTGCTGGTTCGTTAATATAAGCCCGTCTTCGCTTACGATAACACCTGTTCCAACGCCTTCAACTTCCTGAGTTACCGTTTCCTGCCGCCCCATGAAAAACGATGTTGCTTCCTGGATACTGATGGTTCTGACTCCTACAACAGAGGGCATAACAGCCTCTGAGACATCCTGGACATTGATTGAATAACTGCTTGTTTCAATGATTGCTACTTTTTCTGTGGTTTCGGCGGTATAGCTTAGCTCATCAACCTGAGAGTCCAGGCTGACAACTTCCGAAGATAAGCTTTCTAATTGTTCGGCAAGGCTGCTTTGCTGGATGGAAGCGCTTTTCAGTTCGGATTTTAGGGAAGTGTAATAGTAAAACGAGGTGCCTATAATCCCGGCAACAAGGCCTAGAATAAGCAAAGCTGCTGCTAAAATTACTATTTTATATTTTGGTTTTGGGTTTGTATTATTTATTTGAGATAGGTTTTCATCCATAAGTAATGCTCCTTTCTTAATGGTTAAACAAAGTATATATCTTATTGCTTAAAGAAATCTTAAAAAAGCTTTCAGCTTTGTTTAAGGAATTATAGACAATTTGTGCGCACAATGACAGACTTAAAAGATGATAAATTTTATCAAATAAATTTTCGGTGGTATTGAGACCCGTGTGATACTCTGTATAAAATATGATGGAGATGTGTTTTCGATATGCACTATATTCAATTAAAATAAAAGCACTAAGGTTTTAAGGACGGTTAAGGTACATGTTGCGGGAAAATGCAGATTAAAAACAGTTGCTGAAGAATGAAATGAGGTGCATATTTTTTGTGATGCAGAAGTTAAGCGATGCGCAGCGGCAATAAAAACGATATTGTACCGGCTGCATAATGTTAAAGAGAAAAGCGCACTGTCTGTATTGGAGTGCAGGCATAAGGGATAACCAGTTTGCCTGATACATAAAATGAATGCAGCTAATAATTATATAAAAATAAGAAATGGGCGTTATTATGTAAAGACAGCATTGTTTTTTGAAGTTGTAAAAGCAATACCCTTGACAACCAAGGGTGTTTTATGCTATTATTACGCGAGTCCAAAATGTACCGATTGAGTTCACATGTTTTTGTAAGTCATTGTTCCATTTGATGATTTACCAAAGCATGTGTTTTTTATTTGTATAGGATATTTTTATTAGGAGGTACCGAGATGAACACTGGTACAGTAAAATGGTTTAATTCAGACAAGGGATTTGGATTTATCGCCAATGATGACGGAGGCGAAGACTGCTTTGTACACTTTTCAGCAATTGTTGGAGAAGGATACAAGACATTATCCGAAGGACAAAAGGTTACTTTTGATATTGAGCCGGACCCTAAAAACAAAAGCAAGCTAAGAGCAGTTAATGTATCTTTAGTATAAGTTAAGTATTTTAGATGGTTTAAAAAACCGTACAAAACAAAAATGTTTTGTACGGTTTTTGTTATCTGTAATTTTGAAAAATGCTGAAATATTATGCATACATTTTTCCTATTATCCACTGCACGGTCCTGTGGGGGAGGAATCTTTTTAAAAACAGAAGTATTTTATACGAAAGACCTACTGCGCATTTGACGGGAGGGTTTTTCATTTTTATCATACGGTATACAACTTTTGCCGTTGTTTCAGGTGAAGTGCCGTTCTGCTCGTCTTTTTCCATTTTTTTTACCGATGATTCCATTTTTGCTGCATATCGGGAATCTTTTGATCTTTCTGTTAACTGTCTGTTTGAGGTAAATCCTGTTTTTGTGTCACCCGGCTGAACAAGGCAGACCCTTATTTTGTCCGGCTTAAGCTCCAGCCGCAAAGCTTCGCTGGCCGATTCCAAGGCCGCTTTGCTTGCTGAATACATGCCCTGAAAAGGTATGGACAGCGCTCCTGCAACTGAACTTATATTTACGATTATTCCTTTGCTTTTTCTCAGAATGTCAACCGAAGCATTGATAGTCCGCAGAGTACCAAAAAAATTGGTATTGAATTGAGATACCATTTCCTCATAGCTTGTGTCTTCTATAGATCCTGCAATTCCGTAGCCTGCGTTGCTGACAAGTGCATCCAGGCGCCCTTCCTGCTCCTGTATTATGTTTATGGCGCTTTTAATTGACTGGTTGTCTGTAACATCAAGGTAAATCATCTTTCCGCCGTCTACAGAAGTGATTTTGTCTTTGGGCACCTGTCTTGATGTGCCGTAAACTGTCCAGCCTTTTTTGACAAGGCGATTGAACGTGGCTTTGCCTATTCCTGAGGAAGCCCCGGTTACTAAAGCGGTTTTGTTATGCATATTATGTATGATTCCTTT
>CAZDZB010000095.1:4394-8374 GCA_964509795.1 uncultured Christensenellaceae bacterium
TGATTTGAGACACAGATAAACATATTGAATTATTAATATTTTATATCAAGGAGAATTTATAATGAGTTTACTAGAAAAGTGTGACGGCTTTACCGACGCTAAGGAGGCGATAGCCGCCGGAATTTACCCCTATTTTCATGCGCTGGAATCGGGGCAGGACACAGAGGTAATCATGGAGGGCAAGCGGACCATAATGATTGGCTCTAATAACTACATGAGTCTGACATCGGATAAAAGAACAATTAAGGCGGCCAAAGATGCGCTTGACAAATACGGAACGGGTTGCTCGGGCTCCAGATTTCTTAATGGCACGTTAGACCTTCACATATTGCTGGAAAAAGAACTGGCGGAGTTTTTTAGCAAGGAAGCGGCGCTTACATTTTCCACAGGGTTCCAAACTAATTTAGGCATAATTTCAAGCATAATCGGCTGGCATGATTACATAATAAATGACTCGGAAAACCATGCAAGCATAATGGACGGCTGCAGGCTTAGCTTTGCTAAAAAGACGGTAAAATTTGAGCATAACAATATGGAAGATTTGGAGCGAGTTCTAAAAAGGCTCCCGGAAAAAAGCGGGAAGCTTATCATCGTTGACGGAGTGTTTTCAATGACCGGTGACATCGCGAATCTACCGGAGATTGTGGAGCTCGCCAAGCAATACGACGCACAGATAATGGTGGACGATGCCCACGGCATGGGAATGATAGGCAAAGGCGGCAGGGGCACCGCGTCATATTACGGACTGGAAGACGAAGTGGACATAATAATGACCACGTTTTCAAAATCAATGGCTTCACTCGGAGGCTGTATAGCTGCCAGCGAAAAGATAATACATTATGTCAAGCACAAATCAAGGCCATTTATATTCAGTGCTTCTATACCTCCGGCAAACGCTGCATCCGCACTGGAAGCTTTAAGAATAATAAAAAGTGAACCGGAAAGAGTGGACAGGCTTATTGCTATAAGCCAGTATATGAGAGATAAGCTGCATGAAAAAAACATACCGATAATAGACGGTGAGACGGCCATAATTCCGATAATGACATATAATCAGGACAGAACACTTATGATAACAAAACGCCTCCTGGAAGAAGGGGTGTATGTAAATCCGGTGCTTCCTCCGGCAGTTCCTGAGGGGCAGTGCCTGCTGCGCACAAGCTACTCGGCAAATCACACAAAAGAACAGATGGATTACGCCGTGGACGCCATCTGCCGTGTGTTTGATGAAGTTAAAATGTAGAATACAGCATGAGTTAAGCGGCAGATTAAATATAACATGAAAAAACAAAAGGTGGTTTCTTTATTGAAATCACCTTAAATTATTAAATGGATTTAAATAATGCCTAAAGAGCAAAAATGTTATTTTGAGTTTTTGTATATCTTTAAGCTTTCTTTTGCTAAAATCAAAAGCACTGCTGCGGCAAAGCCTATAAATATTGAAAGTATCAAATTGGATTTCCAGGAAATATACACTGAAGAAGACACGGCGGGCGCACTGATGTAATAATCAGAAGCTTGGCTGAGTTCTGCATTTAAACTTAACAGATTGCTTTTTTCTTCTTTCCAAATTTCATAAACAGTGTCTTTTTCCGATTCAAGCACACTTGACTCAGCCAAATCATTTGCATCAGACATATCGGCGGTGCTTAAAAAAGTGTGATAATTAAGCTCGGCAGCTTCATATTCTTCGTATATGAGGCTGAGGTGCTCTTGCGCATCAGTTTTGATATTTTGAACTTCAGTATCTATCATGTTGTTGTGCCATTCGGCAATTTCTCGGGAGGCTTCCTCCGCCTGGGACAAACTTATACCGGATGCGTAATTAACTATTATATAGTATTCGCTTCGCTTATCTGAAGAATTGGCGGCGGTGTTGTCGACTTTCATTGAAATCGTGGAAATATAATTGCCTCCTGCTTTTTCGTTAACAGCAGCTTTCAGGTCAGAGGTATATGTGTGAACAAGCTGGGGAGGGTAATAGTCCCATCCTTTAAATAATACTGTAACGCTTGAGTAGTAAGTAGTGTTGCCCTGTTCTTCAACTGCGAAAGAGTAAAACAAACCCACAGAAACAACTAAAACTATTACTATTGTAACGAGCAGCCAGTTTTTACGAAACAAATTAAGGATTTCCCAAACAGAAAACTCATTGTTTTTTTCGATTTCCTTTTGGCTTGTATTATTCATTAAATGCTCCTTTTTTACGGATAACTAAAGTTAAAATTTTTACATAAATATTAGTATTTTTTTTCTATATCATTATACACTAACAGGGGAATTATTCAATTATTTTATTTTTCACTTACTCGTCAGCGGATAATTCCAGGATGCTGATTTTGCTTTTGATACACATAGCGTAACAATATGTTTTTAATATGATATGAAATAATCCTGCAGTATATTGGGCGTTTTTTGCTATTCATATTGAATAGAAGAGTATATAATTGACTTTTTAACAAAATGTAATTATAATATGGTGTGACTTTTTGCGGTATTTGCGCAAATTCGGAGGATTAAATGAATAAGACTTTTAAAACACTTTTGTTGATTATATGTATCGTTTTTGCAGCTTTTTCTGTAGTTTCATGTACTGGCGGCGACAATGCGCAGACGGAGCAAAGCACCGAACCTACGGAAGAAGCTCTGCCCAGTTTAGGCAAGTTTGTTGTTGTGGTTCCGAAATCAAGCGACGCAGACTACGCGCAAGGCAATGAAATTGCAAAGCAGAAAATCATAGAAACTATTGCACAAGAAAGAGGAGTGGCAATAGATTTTGAAGTAATTGAGATATCAAAAGATAATTTTATTAACGAATTAAATGAGCTGTTGGTTTCAGGGATAAGCATCGATGCCATTTCGGTTGATTACGACATGTTTACAACTTTTGCGGGAATTGAAGGGCTGATAAAACCGATAGATTCTCTTTTGAGCAGCTCGGGTGCAAATTTATACGCTGCGATTGGCGAATCATACTGGGAAGCAGCAATGTACAATGGAGCAATTTACGGTGTTCCGAGCCTTCCTTACCCGGAACAAAGCATTATGGTTACTAGGAGTGACATTGCTTATATGTTCACAACTGAGCCGATAACCACTTACTCGTCGCTGCTTGCGCTTTGCAAATTCTATAAAAACGCAGGGTATGAATACCCTCTGGCAATAACTTGGGATCAGCTTATTGACATTATGGCTTATTCTTTCAGCATTTCTCCAGAGCCGTATACTCATACTCAAAGAGAGCAGGCATTTATTATGCGTGAGGAAGATGGAGATTACACAAGCGTATTTTTGGATGAAATAAAACTGTTGTATGATGAAGGGTTCATTAACCCTAACCTTTTCAGCGCAACTGAAGATGAGATGAAGGCGGAATTCATGGCGGGCCGCGCGGCCATTTATGTAACTGAATATAGTGACGTGTTCTCCGACAGGCTGATGCTTAAATCCACTTTTCCTGATGCCGAACTTAAAGTGATTGCACCGCTGATTTCAAGATGGAACAGCAACATGACCTTATCGGGCGAAGAGAAAACCGACAGAGTGCTGATGTTTACCCAGAGCGGGCAAAACAGCGAGGCTTTAATGACTTACCTGGACTGGGCGTACTCATCTCAGCTTAATCACACAATGCTGGAACTTGGGGCATACGGCACACAGCTGATGTACAACCCTGTTGAAAATGAATATTATTATCTGGGTGATTATTCTCCTGATAATAAACCTTATAATGGCCTGTACACTTTTGGTTTGGCGACTGAGATGCTTTATACATCACCATCCTATGTGGAATACACAAATGATATAATGGCGCAGAATACGCTTAAAAAAGAGGTGCAGGAATATTTGTCCGGCACGACATGCAAATTCCCAGTGACAGTGGAACTGAATGACACCGCAAAAACTGCGCTGGCGGAATATACCGGCATAGTAACAACTGCTTCGCAGCAGTATATTAAAGGGGAAATCACCATTGATGA
>CAZDZB010000096.1:0-8301 GCA_964509795.1 uncultured Christensenellaceae bacterium
TTTTTTATTTTCTGCCCGTCTCTTGTGTCCTCCACCAAATATCCCAACTCAAGGATTTCATCCCTTAATTGGTCTGACTTTTCCCATTGCTTGTTCTTTCTTGCCTCTGCCCTGTCATCCAGCAGTTTTTTCACTTCATCCGGCGTTTCAATTTCCGTTTCCCTGTAAAGTATGCCCAGAGCATCGCATACTTTCATCAAGGCTTCATGGGCGGTGTAAGCATTTTCCGGGCTTTGCTTTTCACTTAACGATATGTTAACTTTTTTGACAAATTCAAATATCACTCCGATAGCTTCCGCGGTGTTAAGGTCGCTGTCCATTGCTTCTTTGAATCCTGCGTACATCGCTTCAGCTGCATCCTGTATCTCTACATCCGCTGTTCCCTGCTTTGCTATGTCAGCCCATGTGTCGCGAGCATTGTACAGCCTTTTTAAGCCGGCCTCTGCCTGCTGCATAAGCTTAAATGAAAAATTCACAGGACTTCTGTAATGAACAGACAGCATAAAGAACCGCAAAACTTCAAGATCGAATTTCTCGCCGATGTCCCTTACGGTGAAGAAATTGCCCAGAGACTTGCTCATCTTCTGGTTGTTTATGTTTATGTACCCGTTGTGCATCCAGTACTTAACAAACTTTTTGCCTGTTGCGGCTTCACTTTGGGCTGTTTCATTTTCATGGTGTGGGAAAACCAAATCCTCTCCCCCGCCGTGGATGTCGATGGTGTCGCCCAGGTATTTCATGCTCATGGCGGAGCACTCAATGTGCCAGCCCGGCCTGCCCTTGCCCCACGGTGAATTCCATGCGGGCTCTCCAGGCTTTTCCAGCTTCCAAAGCGCAAAGTCCATCGGGTTTTTCTTGCTCTCATTCACCTTTATCCTGGCGCCTGCCTGCATGTCCTCCAGATTTCTGTGGGATAGATTTCCGTAGTCAGCATAAGCGGCAGTGTTGAAGTATACGCCGTCATCGCTTTTGTAGGCATATCCTTTTTGCTCAAGGGATTTGATTATTTTAATGATTTCGCCTATATGTTCTGTCGCCTTCGGCTTTACATCGGCCGGAAGAACATTAAGGCTTTTTGCGTCTTTTTCATATTCGACAATGTAATTATCCGCAAGCTCCTTAACAGTTTTCCCTTCATTATTTGCCCTGTTTATCATCTTGTCGTCAATGTCTGTGTAGTTCTGTACAAAATTTACCTTGTACCCTGAATACTTTAAATATCTTCTCAAAACGTCAAAGACTATCAGCGGACGTGAGTTTCCTACGTGGATGAAGTCATATACCGTAGGCCCGCACACATATATATTTGCCTCATTTTCATTTTGGGGTTCAAATTCCTCTAAGTTTCTCGTTTGTGTGTTATATATTTTCATTTACTTTTTCTCTCCTCGTAAAATTTTATTTTCCAAATCCAACAGCCTTTCCCTTATGCTAATCAATTCATTTTCAACCGGGTCGGGGATATTTATCTGGTCCATTGACTCTTCCGGCAGTTCCATTTTCTGACCGCAGCATCTTACCAGGCGTCCGGGATTGCCAACCACCGTGCAGTTGGGCGGCACTTCACTGAGAACAATTGAACCCGCTCCGATTTTCGAGCCGTCTCCCACTTTAAACGGGCCAAGCACCTTAGCACCCACTCCAATAAGCACATCGTTACCGATTGTAGGGTGCCTTTTGCCAATGTCTTTCCCTGTTCCGCCAAGTGTAACCCCCTGATAAATAGTAACATTTTGTCCGATTTCGCACGTCTCGCCTATCACCACTCCCATTCCGTGGTCAATGAAAAACCCTCCTCCTATCTTCGCACCGGGATGTATTTCAATGCCTGTCCAAAACCTAGTACACTGGCTTATTATCCTGGCAATCAGTTTAAGTTTATGGTTGTATAAAAAGTGTGACAGCCTATGCCACATTATCGCGCGCAGCCCCGGATAGCAAAGAACTACTTCCAGCTTGCTTCTTGCCGCCGGGTCGCGTTGTACGGCAGCTTCTATATCAGATTTAATAATCTTCATATTTTCCTCCTGTAGTCAAATAAAATATTAAACAGACGGCGTATTTTCACAGCATTACTTCAACATTGTGTATCCTGTCTAGCTGAACAAATCAAAAAACCGCCTTCAATAACTGAAGGCGGTATATTACCGTGGTTCCACTCCATTTCCCCGCTTTGGCAGGGCACTTTGCTAAGCTGTATAGGGCTCACCCTCTTTGCCTCCGCAGCGCACTTTCATTATAGCTTTTACAGGGCGCTTGCAGCCGGTGACGCCCACTCTCTATGTATTAAGCTTATAACTACTCTTCTGCTTCATAAGCAAATGTCTGTTTTTATTATAGGCTATTATATTATAAAAATTTCTTTTTTTCAAGGATTAATTGAAAATCCTTTTTACATGCTCCTTGTCGTGAATCAATTGTTTTTTTAGTTCATCTACACTTTTGAATTCCTTTTGGTCCCTGATTCTTTTAACAAATTCTACACAGATTTCTTTGCCATATAAAACTTCATCAAAGCCAAGTATATGTGTTTCTATCATAAGCTTTTTGCTTTGTGTTACTGTCGGGTTGCTCCCTACGTTTGTCATAGAAGGGTATGTTTTCCCCTCTACTGTTGTCTGGGTTGCGTAAACTCCCTCCTTAGGATACCGGTATTTTGGGTCCGTTTCCAGGTTTGCTGTGGCAAATCCTATTGTTTTCCCCAATCCTTTTCCCTCTCTGCACACTCCTGAAACGCAGTAATTACGTCCCAAAAGCCTCCCGGCCTCCTTCACCCTTCCTTCTTTCAGGCATTCTCTTATCCTGGTTGAGGATATTACTTCACCATATAATTTCATCTCTTTTACCACATATAAATTGAAGGAATATTTTTTGCCCAGCTTTTTTAAATCCTTCGTTGAGTATTTGGCCTTATCCCCAAAATAATAATTTGCCCCTACTACAATGTTTTTGATTTCAAAAGTCTCAAGCAGTTTTATTATAAACTCCTCGCCGGTTAATTTGGCGAACTTCATATCAAATTTCATCGCAAAATACTTCACTCCGATGATTTCTTCTATGATTCTAATTTTTTCATTTAACGGTGTAATTATTTTAGGCGGGTTGCTCAAAAGCACTTGCAGCGGGTGGGGCTCAAAAGAGCACACGTAAACATTGCCTCCCTCTGCTATGTCAATCGCCTTTTGTATCATTTTTCTGTGTCCTAAATGAACTCCGTCAAAGTTCCCCAGCGCCAATGTCGCATTTTTTATTTTATACATAAAACTTTTTCTTTATCTTCAGGTATCCGTTCTCTATCTGTCCTATACCGATGAAATCTCCTCCGCAATATACTCGTATGTTTTCTGTATCGTCCATGTCTGCTTTTATATTTCCGCCGTTATTTATAATGTTTTGTTTATCAATGGGTACATGTGCCTGCGGCATGCTGCTTATCGGTTCATCAAGCACGACCAGGTATTTATCCACTTCATTATTCTGCATTGCCTTTTCCAGCTGTTCTAAAGTGATGGAATCGTTAATTTCGAAAAAACCTGATTTTTCCCGCGATAAAAAGCTGACATAAGCGCATGTATCAAGTCTTTTTGCCAGATCTGTGCACAGGCTTCTTATGTAAGTGCCTTTTGAACACTCTATTCTAAATAAAAATGATTTTTCGCCCGACCGCCTTATTAAATCAAAGCTAAATATTTCAACTTTTCTCGACGCAATTTCAAATTCAGCACCAGCTCTTGCCAGGCTATATGCTCTTTTGCCGTTTATGCTCACTGCCGACACTTTCGGCGGCCTCTGCATTATGCTTCCCAAAAATTCCCGGTTTATTTTTTCTTCAATGCTTTGCTTATCCGGAATAACAGAACTCTCCTCTGTCACTGAGCCTTCCGCGTCCGACGTGTCCGTACTTACCCCAAATGTAAACTCAGCTGCATATATTTTTCTGTCCAGGTTAAGGTAATCAAACATTTTTGTGGCTTTCCCCAGCATCACGGGCAGCACTCCCACCGCCATAGGGTCCAAAGTCCCCGCATGCCCTGCTTTTTTGATTTTTAGAATGTATTTTACTCTTGATACCACATTGCTGGATGTCATACCCGTTGGCTTCAAAATGTTCAGGTACCCGTTCATATAATTTTCAATTCCTCAATCTGAATCATAATTCTTGCCTTTATTTCTTCTATCTCCCCTGAGAATCTGCAGCCTGCGGCCTGCTTGTGCCCGCCTCCGCCGTTGGCAATGGCCAGCTTGCTTATGTCATAATCTCTGCTTGACCTCATGCTGGCTTTGAATGTCATTTCATCTATCTGCTTAAGCAGTATGCATATCTGCATGCCTTCTATGCTGTCAAGGCTGCTTATCAGGCCTTCGCTGTCATTGTACTCTGCATTGCATTCATAAAAGTCTTTTTGGCTTATGTATGAAATGGCAACTATTTCATTGATAATTTCAAGATTATTAAAAAGCCTTCCTGTCAGGTAAGCCCTTCCCTTGCTTATTGTCCTGAATAGCAATTCACCGATTTTTTCAAAATCTGCTCCAAATTCCAACAGCTTTGCCGCAGTCAAGTGAGTTTCAGAAGTTGTATATCCATGAACAAACAATCCTGAATCACTTGCTACTCCCATGTAAAGATAGTCTGCTGTTTTTTTGCTTATTTGCTTTTTGCCTTCCATAAGTATTTCAAAAACCAGCTCTGACGTCGATGACCTTTCTATCACATAGTTATAATCAGCATAGTATGTATTACTTTGGTGGTGGTCAATATTTATAGTTGTTACTTCCGGTTTCAAGTTGTTTTTAATGCCTTCGCCGCATCTGAATTCATCAGCGCAGTCCAAAAAAACATATAAATCATTGTTAATACCACTGATTGCATGCACTGTGCCGTCAATCCCCAGGTTGTCGAAAGGCCACTCCACTTTTGAAGCACATGCTATCATGCTCTCCTTTGCGCCCATGCCGGAGCGCAGGGCAAAAGCCGCGCCGTATGTATCGCCGTCCGGATTTTCATGGCATATAAAAAGGGGGTTTTTTGATTTTTCAATCTGCTCTATTATTTCTTTTATACTGTTGTTTTTATTCATGTTCTTCGTGCTCAATGTCCTCCAGTTTCTGCTGGATATCTATGCTGTACCTGATAGAACGGTCCTCAATAAACTTTATTGTCGGCACGCTTCTTGTTGCCATTATCTCACTCAGCCTGTGCTTAATGAACCCTGCTGCCTTGTTAAGGGCCTTAACTGCGTTTTCGTTTTTTTCTTCATCGCCAAGCACGCTTACGTATACTTTGGCATGTTTCAAATCCTTGGTAACATCCGCTCTTATTATTGAGCACATCTTCGGCACCTGCGGGTCGTTTACGTCGTCTCTAATTATTTCACTTATTAATTTTTGTATATCATGATTTATTTTCTGCATTCTGTAATTTGCCATATGCTTATCCTCCCAATACTTATTAAATTTATTATAACAGATTAAAGATAGAAGTTGCAACAAATTGAGCGGCCTCAAGTTAAGCCTTGTTTTCTTTGTTAATTATATAATAAAAATATAGCATCAAAATATATTAAATAAGGATTCCTGTTAGCTTAAGTGCAAACTGCAGCTGCATAAATCTGTAAAATAAAATCAAATTAGAAAAATGACACCTGCTCTTCATTGTAGCCCTGTTTATATTGGGTAATTATGTCCCCCATTTTATAGGCAATGTTATATTCATTGCATTTTTGCTTGAAAACGCTGTATATCTGGTCATAATTTGGGATGCTGCAACCATATCTGTCTCCGTATGTCTCAATATATTTTTGCCTTATGCCTTTGAAATGTTTATCCAGTGCATAGTAAAACCAAGTCCTTTGATTCTGCCTTAACGTAACGCCGAATCCTGGATAAATAAACTTTCCCCCGTTTTGATAGGTTTTTTCGACAATAGCCGCAATGTTCTCCTTTGTGTCAAGGATAAAAGGCAGTACCGGCATAAGCAATATCCCTGCGTATATGCCGCTGTCTGTAAGCTTTTTCAGCGCTTCAAACCGCTTTGATGAAGGGCATACATTTGGTTCAATTACCTTTGACATCATATCGTCCGCCGACGTTACAGTAAGCATAAGAATGACAGGAGAGTGCTTCATTATACTTTTATATAGATCGATATCCCTTGTTATCAAGTTGCTTTTTGTTGAAAGCCCCACTCCGTACCTGTATTTATCAATAAGTTTCAATGCGCCTCGTGTTATTTCCAGCTTTTTTTCAAAAGGGTTATAAGTGTCGCTCATTGCTCCCACGCCTATAGTTCCCTTTTTGCGCTTTGTTTTAAGTTCTTTTTCCAGCATTTCAAGCGCGTCTTTTTTTGCCCTTACTCTGTCAAATTCCTCAATTCTGTAGCATTCGCTTCTGCTGTCGCAGTAAATGCACCCGTGGGCGCAGCCCTTGTAAAGATTCATATTGTAATTAAGGCCAAACCAATCCTGCTTGTCCGTATATCCGGAAAGTATAGTTTTCGCCTCTATATACTCCACTCTATGCTCCTACTCAAAAATATTTTTTTATTACGCGTATGTTATATTACTTCATTGAATCCGCTGAGTCTTTATAAGGTTCTAAAACAAATTAATATTTACAATATATAATATTAATTATATTATAATAATGGATAAAATAAAAATGTAAAATTTAAGGAGTTTCAATGAAATCCAAAAAAGGCATAATATTTATATCCGTTGTAATAGCAGTGCTGCTTATAATACTGGCGCTGCTTGTTAATCACCTCGTATGCCGCGACGGAATCGCTCCACCTGCTCTTTTAAGCATTGACAGCAAAATAACCAGTATATATCATTCCATAACCAATGCTTTCACTGAAGTTACTGATTACATAAAATATGTCTTTATGAAAGCGTCGGCCATACAGACCCCAGAGTACCCTTCGGACTACCTGCCGCTTTATTCGGGTAGCAGAGTGCTTGAATATTCCTTTGACCAAAGCACAAATAGCGTTCTGGTTTCCTGCGGAACCAACGACACTTTCGACTCAATAATGAGCAGCTACTATGATATTTTTTCCGGGGATTTATCCGTTAGTTATTTCAAACAATACATTATAAATGACAAATACACCGCATACGGCATGATCGGCAACTTTGTTTTCTTTCTTGAAGCGCAGCCTTCAGAAAATGAAAAGTACCGCTATGAAATAAACACGCAGCTTCATTATTTAACCGGAAGCGAGCTTTTGCAGGAGAACTTTTTCAGGCTGCAAGGGGGAATAAATTCGCAGCTTTACACAACCCCTTATATTTATATGTATCAGCTGCCCGCAGATGATGATTATATCTGTTTTCAGCTTCGGGATTACAAATCCCGGCTGCTTGCAATTGAAACAAATGTTGAATTGTACATTGATGAAGAACTCTATGGCATAAGCTATTATGATGATACAATCAGAGTTCCCGTATCTTTGCTTAGCGGACTGCATGACATAAAGATGATATCCTATGATGGCAACGACTGCATAAGGGCTTTTGACATAATGGAAAAAACACTTGTTTATGACGCAGCAGGGCAAAGCGATTTCTATGAGCTTGCCTCAAATTACAACAGCGGAGAAAACCTTTACATAATAAATACCGATGATGTAGACGACATTTCCTATCTTATATATTTTACGAATATAAACAGCCTGTACCTTGAGGGAAGCGAAAGCATCCAAAATTATTCCACAATATTAAGCATGGACAGCCTTAAAAGATTGTTCCTGAAAAACACAAGCAGCGATATTTTCTCAAGGCTGAACTCTCTTGCGGATTTGAAAACCCTGGAAATCTCTTACTGCAGTGCAGATATCCAGCTGGGTAACGATTTTGTAAGCCTTCCGTGCAGTGAACTAACGCTTGATAACTGTTCTAATCTTTACTTTGACGATTACGGCCTGTTTTCTGTAAATTTAGAAAGCCTTACAATTAAAAACAACTATTCTTTGGAAAGCATAGGGCTTACAGCCGTTTACCCCAACCTGCGCAGCCTAAGCTTTGAACAATGCGACGGGCTTTTGTCAGTGTTAATCACCTCAAACCTGCCCAATATTAATTCGCTTGAAGTGTCAAACTGCCTGCAGTTCGACTTAACTCAGTCTTTTGACAACACTTCCTCATTGATGAATGTAAACTTTGCCGATAATCCGGCATTAGGCGAGCATGGAGAAAAATACATTCACTCTATATGGACTTGCGAAAACCTGGTAACATATAGCATAGAAGGATGCAGATACATAAATGATATCGATTATGCGGGCCACCCCTGGGAAAA
>CAZDZB010000097.1:0-8110 GCA_964509795.1 uncultured Christensenellaceae bacterium
AAAGAGAAATGGGCACAGACCACAAAGTAAAGATTGACAGCAAAACATACAGCCCGCAGGAAATTTCAGCATTCATTCTGCAGAAATTAAAAAGCGACGCTGAGGCCTATTTGGGCGAAACAGTAACACAGGCTGTTATAACAGTTCCTGCATACTTCTCAGACGCACAAAGACAGGCTACAAAAGACGCAGGCAAAATTGCAGGCCTTGAAGTTCAAAGAATCATCAATGAACCTACAGCGGCTGCGTTAGCATACGGCCTTGACAAAGAGTCAAACCAAAAAATATTGGTTTATGACTTGGGCGGCGGAACATTCGACGTTTCAATCCTTGAAATCGGCGAAGGCGTTTTCGAAGTGCTATCCACCAACGGAAACAACAGACTGGGCGGCGACGACTTTGACCAGCGTGTAATGGACTGGATGGTCGGCGAATTCAAAAAGTCTGACGGCATAGATTTAAGCAAAGACAAAATGGCAAAACAGCGCCTTAAAGAGGCAGCGGAAAAAGCAAAGATTGAGCTTTCCGGCGTAACCCAGACAAGCATCAACCTGCCCTTTATCACAGCTGACTCAGCAGGCCCTAAGCATCTTGACATGACATTAACCCGCGCTAAGTTCAACGAACTTACAGCAGACCTTGTTGAAAAAACAGTCGGCCCTACAAAGCAGGCCATCAAGGACTCGGGATTGTCAGCCAACGATCTTCACCGCATAATTTTAGTGGGCGGCTCCACACGTATCCCCGCAGTGCAGGATGCAGTAAAGCGCATCACAAACAAAGACCCGTACAAAGGAATCAACCCTGACGAGTGCGTCGCAATAGGCGCGGCTATCCAGGGCGGAGTATTGGCAGGCGACGTCAAGGACGTATTGCTGCTGGATGTTACTCCCCTTTCACTGGGCATTGAAACACTGGGCGGCGTGTTCACAAAGCTTATCGAGAGAAACACAACTATCCCTACAAGGAAGTCACAGATTTTCTCAACAGCGGCCAACAACCAGCCATCAGTTGACGTACATGTTCTGCAGGGCGAAAGAGAAATGGCAGCAGGCAACAAAACCTTAGGCAGGTTCCAGCTGACAGGCATAGCCCCGGCACCACGCGGAGTACCGCAGATTGAGGTTACATTCGACATCGACGCCAACGGCATAGTGCACGTATCAGCCAAGGATTTGGGCACAGGCAACGAGCAGAAAGTCGTAATCACAGCATCAACCAACCTTTCTGACGACGATATTGAAAAAGCCGTACAGGAAGCAGAAAAATACGCCGAGGAAGACAAGCGCAACAAGGACAAGGCCGACACCAAAAATACAGCTGACCAAATGGTATACACAACCGAAAAAGCCATGGAAGACTTGGGCGACAAAATATCAGACGCTGACAAAGACAGGCTGAAAGCTGAAATTGACGCAGTAAACGCAGTGAAAGACGGCGAAGACATCGAGGCAATAAAAGGCGCTACAGAAAGCCTTTCAAGGGTAAGCCAGGAGATATTCGGACAGGTTTACCAGCAGGCAGGCGGAGCTCAAGGCGCAGGCCCTGAAGGTTTCGCAGGAGGACAGCCAAACGATGACGGCACAGTGGACGCAGACTACGAAGTGGTTGACGACGACGAGTAAACCATAAAAAACCGGATAGCTTAATATAAGTGAATCCGTTATAATATAAATAGGAAAAGGGATTGATTTCCCTTTTCCGAATTTTAATATAATATGGAATTATTAAAGATAATATACATAAAATAAAGTACAATAAAAGATATATTTAAGGAGCTGTAAATGGCAACTAAGAGAGACTATTATGAGGTTCTGGGGCTGGACAAAAACGCCGATGAATCTCAGATAAAAAGTGCATACAGAAAATTAGCCATGAAATACCATCCGGACAGAAACCCTGATGACAAAGCCGCGGAGGAAAAATTTAAGGAAGCCAGCGAAGCATATGAAGTGCTCTCCGACCCAAAAAAGAAATCTCAGTATGACCAGTTCGGCCATGCGGCAGGCGGACAGGGCGGATTCGGCGGAGGCTTTTCCGGCGATTTCAGCGGTTTCGGCGGATTTGAAGATATATTTGAAAATTTCTTCGGCGGAGGCTTTGGCTCTTCATCGAGAAACAGAAACGCGCCCCGTCAGGGAAACAACCTGCGCTATAATATGAAAATCTCCTTCAAGGATGCCTATTTCGGCACAGAGAAAAAGGTGAGCTATCACAGGACAGAAAGCTGCGCAGCCTGCAAGGGAACAGGCGCCAAGGACGGCAAAGAAATGTCCACCTGCGGCGAATGCCATGGCACAGGCCAGGTGCACACTGTGAGAAACACAATGTTTGGGCGGCAGACCGTGGCCCAGGCATGCAGCAAATGCCACGGCACAGGAAAGATAATCAAAGTGCGCTGCGGCGACTGCGGAGGCTCTGGCAGAGTGCAGAAAGACAAAACTGTCAACGTGAAAATACCGGCGGGAATCGACAGCGGCCAGTCCATAAAAATGAGAGGCCTTGGCGAAGCGGGACACAACGGCGGCCCCACAGGCGACCTTATAATCGCAATAACAGTTGTCGGCCACTCTCTGTTTAAGCGCCAGAGAGAAGATTTGCATATGGAAGTTCCCATATCAATGGTGGACGCCGCAATCGGAGTAGAGGTTGATGTGCCGCACTTTGACGGCAGCTTCAAGTTCACTATTCCGGAGGGCACGCAAAACGCTACGGTGTTCAAGGTGAAAAACAAGGGCATGAAGCACCTGCACTCAAGCAGAACCGGCGACCTTTACCTTCATGTAAAAGTAGTGGTGCCGAAGAAGCTTTCCAAGGCGCAGAAAGACCAGCTTAAATCTTTGGACAGCCAGCTTTCCGACAAGCACTACGCCGAGATAAAAACATATAAAGATAACGCGAAAGCGATATGATAAAAAACCCCTGAATTATAAATAATTCAGGGGTTTTGCAGTTATTTGTCCCAACTATGCACTTTAGGGATACACTTTTTAAGCAGTTGATTTTTTCTTTTTACAGTAATTTGAGTCTTTTCCGCTGATAAAAAAGGTAAAAAGTAATGAGAGAAAAGTGTTGACGCTAAAACAGTATATCCATCAAATGTTCAATCAGAATGATGCGGCAGACCCTTTACCGTTATAAAAACTGTGTTGAGCGTTCACCATTCGCAAGAATGGTGAACGCTTTCTACAAGGAGAGATTTAAGTTTGTATAAAACCTCTCAGTCAGGCTTACGCCTGCCAGCTCTCCTACAAGGAGAGCTTAATTAAAATTAGTGAAAGCCCACTAGGCACACCCCCGGCACCCACAGATGCCGGGGCTTACCGACGCATTTACAAAACCTTGATATACTCTGTCCCGCCGCATTTAGGGCATGGCGGCAAGGTATCCGTGTCGTCATCCAGCCTGACAAACTGGCGGCATCTGACGCATTGATATGTTCCCTTTCCCGGTTTTTCTCCTGTAGTGTATGTCATAACTTTCTCCTTTCTTCTTAATACATTAAGTATTACATAAAAAGAATATTGTGGAAATTGTTTCGACAGGAAAAGACAAAATGTGATAATGCCCTGCCCTTTTTAGCTTATTTAATATTCGGACAAAAAAACGGCGGAAAATCCGCCGCTTTTTTATTTCACTAAAGATTTTCAGTCGCTACTGCGTCTCCACAATGCAGTCCAGCTCGTTTAATGCGTCCACCACTTCCTGCCATGCGGCATGAGTAGCCCCGCCGTCAATCAAAAGCACCTTTTTGTCGGCGTAATCCGCCATCTGTGCTTTAAGTTCATCTATTGTAACTTCCTCGCCGTTTAATGAGATTATGTCGCCCACAACCATTATTTCGGCGTCATAAAGACCCTCTGTCACATCCTCTGTTACGATTTGCTCCTCCTTGGTGAAAATGTCCGTGACAATTCCGCCCTCAAAGTTGCCTATTCCAAGTTCCCCGATTCCCAGGGCGGCAATAAGCGTAACAACAACGCCTGCCAAAAATGCCCCGCCTGACCTTTTTTTATATTTAGCCATTTCTTCCTCCTTATTAATAATTTATTTTTTTAATATATTAGCTTTTTTAAATCGTTTTCTAATCCTCTATCAGTGTAATATGCGTCCTGTATACTTTATCCGTGCCGTATTTCTCCTGGATTTCGCCTATTGCGTCCCACACAGTCTGCCATGCGTACTGGCGCACCTGCCTGTCCTTCACTATAAGCGATATGAAAACCATTTGCGAGCCGCCCTGCCTTTGTTCCAGGTCATTTTCAATTATCTCTTTTATTTCATCCAGCTTTTCTTCGCTGCCTGCCTCGCCGTTTGATATTCCAACCGATGTGCTCTCGCCGTTTATATACAGCCTGTTGTTTTCGGTTTTAAGCTCCAGATCAATAAAATAAAACTGCCTTGAAATAGCTTCATATTTCAAAAGCTCCTCGGCTATGCCCTCTGTGCTCATGGAACTTAGCATTTGCTCTGTGGGCGCGCTGTTTTCATCCAGCAGGCTTTCAATGCCGTCCTGATTTGTGCCGATAAACTCCGCTACAGCCTTGGCTAAATTCTCCGCCGTCTGCTGCTGCTCATCGGAAATTTCCCTTTGCTTTTCCAGCTGCTCGGTTGTAAGGCTTCCCGAAAGTTCCAGCCTGTCTATTTCCTCTTCCAGCGCTGCAAGGCCATCTTCCAGCTCGGAGGCATTTTCCAGCGCGGCGTCCAAATCTCCCTGCATTTGCTCTGCCGTTTCCTGCGCCTCGTTTTTTGTCTGAATGCCCTCATTTATGCTGTTTGCCAAAAGTATCATAAACACAAAAAGTATGATAAGCACTACATCCAAAAGCGGCGTTAATTCCAAAGTTGATTTTCTGGTCTTCATAATGCTACCTTATTTTGTTTATAAGCAAATCGAAATTGTCTTGGTTGCGCTCAACAACAGGCGTCAGCGTGCCTTCAATAACCCTGCATATTATGGCGCCCACTATCCCCCAGAAGGTGGATGAAAGAGCCGTCAAAAAATTCGCCTGTATCACGGTTTCCTCAAGAGCCGTAACATTAAGCAGGGAAACCACAGTGCCCAAAATACCCAGCAGGGGCATTATGCTGGTTACGGAAATGAATATCTGGTACCACGCCTGCTGCTTTTCTATGGTGGATTTCAAATTATGCAGATCCAGCTTTTCCTCGTCTTTTCCTTTGCCGATTTTGCCCACAATGTCATCTATCGGTTTATATACAACTTTTCGCATCACGCCCTCAGCTTTGTTTGAAAACCTGCGCGTCATGCTGCCCGCCACAAAGATATTTAAAATAATAATTATTATAATAAACCCATCAAGGCCCAGTATGTTTCCGAATATCGCTTTTAAAAGTTCCATATCGTTTTCCTTCTATGCCTTTCCCAAATAAAATACATGAATTAATTATAGCATATATTAATATAATAATAAATCAGCAGCTTAAAACAAACAAAGGCTTAACGCTCGGATTCCCTTTGCAAAATATGGTTTTAATCTGTTTTGCCATATGGTACAATATAGGAGATTTTTAAAAAATAAATCAAGGAAATGATAATGAAAAAACTAAAAACAATCTTGAAAATAGCGGCGGTAATCCTTTCGGCGGCAGTCTTTGTGCTCTTTGCCGTAAGCGCCGCCAAAATATACAGAGGCAGAAAAACTGTTGAAAGCCTTACAGGAAGCTCCGTTTCATATTTTTCGGATGAATCCATATTGTCAAGAGACTACTATAAATACAAAGACGAGAATGAAACCCAATACTGGGTGGACACTTCATCAGGCAGTTTTGTTTATTTATATGATAAAAACGCAGCAGAGCTTACAACATCCAAAAGCCAAAGCGCAGCGCTGGAGCTCGCCTATGAAGCGGCGCGGCAATTCGGCAGCGGTCTTTTCAGCATGAACACCACTTGGGTTGCTGTAGATAATTCATACTATATATTCTACATCATGCAGCTGGATGAGCAAAACCTAAAAACAGGCAGGTTCATTGAAATTAAAGTTAATTCAAATCAAATTGAATACCTTGCGGTGCACGAGGAAATATCCGATGGACAATTCTCAAGCTGCATAAGCGAAGATGAAGCCATAAGCATCGCCTACAGCCAATCCCAGCTTTCTGAGTTTGCCCTTTACGCCGAGGACAGCCACCTGGTTAAAACAGACTTTTACAAAAGCGGCGACATATGGGTGTGGGATGTGTCCATGTGGGAAATCACAGCGGATGAAATTCAAGCGCAAAACGAAACAATAGACACCGAAGTTTTCTTCAACTGCCAGATTAATGCCCATACATCCGAAGCCGCCGCGTCCCAATGGATAAAAGAGCTGACAGACTACTGCCCTCTTACAGGGGAGATATTAGCAGGAGATTAAACAAAATGTCAGGCGATAATTATAAAATCCAAACAAAAAACATTTTCAGCGACGCAGAGTGCAATCAGATAGACGAACTCAACAAAGTATGCTGCGCATATGACGGCATATATTTAAAGCTGGAACTGGAATTTAAAAAACAGGTGCAAAACATCATATCCGAGCATCCTGAAAATATGAACGAATTTTTGTGTTTCGACGGCACCAGGCTGATAGGCTGCGCCGGCATACTTAGCTTTGACGCCAAAGAAGCCGAAATAACAGGCATGGTGCACCCTGATTACAGAAGGCGCGGGGTATTTACCCAAATGTTTGACAAAGTCAAATCAGAGTGCGCAAAGAGGCAGTTTGAAAGCATACTGCTTTTAGCAGACGGCAAATCAGAAAGCGGAATAGGCTTCATTCAAAGCGTCGGCGGAAAATACAAAACATCCGAATACCAGATGGAATTAAGCCCCATTCAAAGCGCAACGGTTCCCGGCGGCATTTCATTAAGCCCCGCCAAGACAGAAGACCTGCCCGAAATAAGAAGGCAGGATAAAATGTACTTTGGCTCGGGAGATTTGTTTGAGGATGAAATTTCAGAAAACTTTGTAACCTACGTAATACGGCATGAAAACGCAATCATAGGCAAAATAAAGGTTGACTACAGCGAAGATTTACCATACATCGGAGGCTTCGGCATACTCCCGGAATACCGGGGCCGAGGATATGGCAGGCAGGCGCTTTTGCAGATAGTCAATTTCATAAGCTTGAAAGGCTACAATAAATGCCGCCTGGAAGTGGAAACAAGCAACAGCAATGCCCTGCACCTTTACGAATCCTGCGGCTTTAAGCAAAAATCTGTAATGAATTACTACTCTTATTCTATTTAGTTTAAGTGTACGTAAATTAACGGTGAATAATTGCCTTATTTTTATGCTTTAACAGCATATTTCTTTTTATCGAATATTACTCCTGATATAATTATCTGATACAATACATTAACAAAGGAGAAGGAGTATCTATGTTTAAAAAAGAAAACCTTACAGTTCCGAATTTTTTGACCATATGCCGCGTAATTTTTATCCCGCTATTATTATTCCAAGTACATAACCAAATGCGCCTGGCATTCATGATTACCTATGTGCTGGTGGCCAGCACCGACTTTTTCGACGGGTTCATTGCGAGGCATTTCAACCAGAAAACAGAGCTGGGCAAATTGCTTGATTCCTACTGCGACCTTATCCTCTATCTTACAACAGCCTACTTTATATACGCTCTCTACCCCGAGCAGATAACCCCTGTGCTTCCTATGCTTTACGCTCTTATTGCGTTGATTGTCATTTCGATAATAGTGTCCATTATAAGGGCAGGCAAGCCCATAATGATGCACACATGGCTTTTGAAGGCTCCTGCAGGAATGCTGTTTTTCTATGTGATATTTTCATACTTTTTCAGCAGCCCATGGGCGCTTGGCGCAGTAATCGGCGTATATATGCTGGGCTTCATTGAATCAATTATTATCTTCGCCAAATACGGCGACGTAAACCCGGATTCAAAAAGCATGTTCCATGTTGAGCCGCCGGAGACTAAGAAGGCTGCGTAGAAAATTAATTTAATTTAAATCTGTATTTAACGGCCGCTTTTTCAAGCGGCCGTTTCAGAGTGTCGAAAGAGTAAAAAACCCTAAAAAAATATGAAATATTATTCATTACTTCCTGCAGATGATAAATATGTTTTTACACATC
>CAZDZB010000098.1:0-6715 GCA_964509795.1 uncultured Christensenellaceae bacterium
AGAATAATAGTGCCTTTTCCGTCAAGCCGGGTTGCATGGCGAGCAATAAATGCGTAAGCATTTATGACCAGCTGCATCGAAAAGTCTTGGCCCTTCGGACTTTTTATTTTGCACACTGTGTTCTAAATCCAAAGTTTATATTTCACAAAGCTTAGCAAAGATGTTTGCCATCCGGCCTTTTTGCTTCGTTTTTCCGGGTTGCATGGCGAGCAATAAATACGCAGTATTTATGACCAGCTCTTTCAAGAGAAGAAAAATGAAGGCTCTTTCGTAAAAATTTATGCATTATTCTCTATTGCATCTTTTATTTGCTTAATAGTTGATAAGCTTTATCTCCTGGCTTTAGGAAGAAAGATAAACTAAACCGGCCCGTTTTCGATAGCCGTACCGGCGTATCTTTTGGCGGGCCTCATAGAATCTGGATTTGTTTTTAAAGATTGTTGTCTTGAGATATTTTAGAATACTCTAAAATATCTCCTGGCTGGCAGTCAAGGGTTTCGCATATGGCCTCAAGGGTGTTGAAGCGGATCCCTTTTACTTTGCCGTTTTTAAGCAGCGAAAGGTTGACGTTGGAAAGCCCCACTTTCTCGGAAAGCTCATTAAGGGAAATTTTTCTGTCTGCCATCATTTTATCAAGCCGTACTATAATCATTATGCCACTTCCTTAAACTATGCTTTCGCTGTCTTGCTGCAGGCTCATGCCAAAGTCGAAAATTTCACCCAGCGCCAGCAGCAAAATTCCGAATAATATGTTTTTCCAATCTATTCCGCTGAAACCGGACAAAGTTACTGCCTGAGCAAAACCGGATGACATAGCCGTGCCGAACAAATAGGATATGCCTGCCATAACGAAGAAAGAAATCCCCATAACCTTTAATGTCTTTACAATGCCGTTGTTAAAGGGCGTTTTTGTCTTTACTATGTTTTTAAACATATTAGCCAAAAGTTTTATGATGAAAGCCGAGAAAGCCAGTGTGAACACTCCGAAGAAAATCATGGTGAATATCACACCGTTTGGAATGACTATGTCAGCACCTCCTATAATCTGGACAGCAGTGTTTGATTCGGATAAAATTTCATTCAGGATAAAAGACGCAAAATTCACATCCTCAATCTTCGTGTAGGCAAAGACTCCCAGCCCCGCAAGTATCGCAAAAACCCCTGCTATTATAATAAGTATAAAAAGTGCGTTTGCAATCTTGCTGTATATGTTGAATCGTTTAAGTTTCTTTTCGTGCATCTGCATATGTATTACCTCCTTTATTACATTGTTTGTTCATGTTTATACCTCTTTATTATTTTTGATTTGCGCAAGTATACTTAATTAACGCGCGTTACCTTTTTTAGATTACGGTCATATAATATATCAGAATTTTGCGTTTGTCAATAAAAATTTAAAATAAAACATTAAATAATATATGTAAAAAGATAAAACATTAATAAAAAACATAAAAATGGGCGTATGAAGGGGTAATTTCCCGCCCATACGCCGCCTGAATAAGAAAGGAGGAAAACTATCAGCGATTATCTATTATCAATTCTTTTATTTTTTCTGCCATTCTTTTGATGGGGGCCGATGAGTGGCTGCCGCCGCCGGAGCTGCCTGTTATGAACTGCCCGTCAGCGACAACGGATGAATATTTTGCTATGCCGCCGGCATTTTGAATGCTGCTTATAGTTGCAGAGCTCGCGGCTATTTCATGGCCCTCTATTAATCCATCTACTGCCGCAAGAACAATGTTGCCTGCGCAGACTGCAGAAATGTAAAGGCCTTTTTCTTTGCTTAAATTAAGAACCCGGCGGACATCCAGGGAGTATTGTATGGAGCGGTGGTGCTTGCCTGCGGGAATGAAAACCAGCAGGTAATCGCTGATGTTTTCTTCCGTGATTTCTGTTACATTAACATCCGGCGTTATGGGAATGTTTTCGTGATTGGGGCAGGAGTCAAGTGTTTCGTTTTCTCCGACACCTGCGGTGTCCACCTCAAAGCCCAATAATTCAAGCTCGGTTTTCATGTCAAAATATGTGTTGCCAAACTGATTGCCGACGATTATCAATGCCCGCAGCGCTGGCGCAGGAGTCGCCGTAGGTTCCGCAGTTGCAGGGGAGGTAGCAGCGCCGCAGGATGACAGCATTGCTGCAAATAATAATATGAGCGCAAAAAGCAAATTTCTTTTCATAATGGCCTCCTTCTAAAAGACTATATCAAAATGATATAGTGTATGAAAATATAATATCATATCTTTTATAAAAAGGAAATAGGAAATTTAAAAAAGGCATAATAAAATATTAAGTATGGTATAATTATAAAAAGACGATGCAAACACTTTTTTATGATAGGAGAGAGCACAATGAATCTAAAAATTATAAAGCTTACAAAAGGCATGGGAAAAGAATTCGCAGATTATTTTGAGAACCTGGATTTTTCCCACGAGCCCCATTACGCAGGGTGCTTCTGCAGGTTCTATTACGACAACAGCGGCATTGAAGAGTGGCAGCAAAGAGCAGGCGAACACAACAAAAAAGAAGCCATTGACGAAATAGACAAGGGCAATATGACGGGGTTTTTGGCATATGATGGGGATAAATGCATCGGCTGGCTCAACGCTGACAGCAGCAAAAGCTACAAAAGGCTGCATGAATATATTGATGAATATGTAAAGGGGAAAAACGTAGCCGTCGCCATATGCTATGTTATCCACCCAAAATACCGCAGCATGGGCGTAGCCAAGGCTATGCTTAATCACGCAATCAGCTATTTTAAAAACGAAGGCTATGACGCCATGATGGCGCTGCCCATGAATGCGAATGAATTCAGTCAGAAGATGTACCGGGGCACTGTGTCCATGTATGAAAAGGCAGGGTTTCAAAAGAAAGGCGAGTTTGATTACGGGCAGGTATATATGCTGGATTTTAAGTGAGTATTTAAAAATAACATAATCATTTATAAAAAACATAAGCGCAGAAAGGCAGGGCATAATTTAGGATAAAGTGCCTTGTCTTTTTAAATGGCTGAATAAAACTAAAAAACGGCCAATTCAGCTGAAAAATTGACAAAACCGGTGTGAAATTTCACAAAATTAACAGGAAATTGAAAACGTGAATTTGCCGATAAAAAAAGCTTGTAATCAGCGTAAAAGTGACGTATTATTGCTGGTAGTTTGTATATATGTTTGTGAAAGCAGGAATTATTTTGAAACATTTCTATCCTAAAATAATAACAACTCTCAAGGACTATTCCAAAGAGCAGTTTTTCAAGGATTTTAGCGCTGGCGTCATAGTTGCCATCATCGCTCTGCCGCTTTCAATTGCTTTGGCTATAGCCTCAGGTGTGGCGCCCGAGCGGGGGATCTATACCGCCATAATAGCTGGATTTATTATTTCACTTTTGGGCGGCAGCAGAGTGCAGATTGGCGGTCCTACAGGGGCGTTCATGGTGATTGTTTTCGGCGTTGTGTCCCAGTATGGCATGGCCGGCCTTACCATAGCCGTCATCATGGCGGGAATTATAATGATAATATTCGGCCTTTTGAAGCTGGGCAGCATGATAAAGTTTATCCCCGTCCCCATTACTACAGGCTTTACTGCCGGAATAGCACTAATTATTTTTACATCGCAAATAAAGGATTTTCTTGGGATCACGGCTGCTGATGTTCCGGCGGATTTTTTAGGCAAATGGCAGGTGTATTTTGATCACATAGGCACGATAGACATTACCACCGTTATCATTGGGCTGATTTCACTGGCTATAATAATATTATGGCCCAAAGTCAGCCGCAAAATTCCAGGGCCCTTCGTCGCGCTTATTGTATCGTCTTTGATAGTTAAATTTCTCAATCTGGATGTAATGACAATAGGAAGCACTTTCGGCAAACTGTCCACAGCGTTCCCTAAATTCAGCATTCCTTCTATTTCAATGCCCGACATAAAGGAGCTTATACGGCCTGCCGTTACAATTGCCATGCTGGGCTCCATCGAGTCCCTCTTGTCAGCCGTTGTGGCCGACGGAATGATAGGCGGCAAGCACCGGTCCAACACGGAGCTTATTGCTCAGGGCATTGCAAACATAGCGTCCGCGCTTTTCGGAGGCATCCCGGCCACAGGCGCAATAGCAAGAACGGCGGCCAACGTGAAAAACGGCGGGCGCACGCCCGTTGCAGGCATTGTGCACTCCGTTACGCTTCTGCTTATTATGCTGCTTTTCATGCCCCTGGCGGGAATGATTCCACTTGCCGCCTTGTCTGCCATACTGATGGTTGTCGCCTACAACATGAGCGAATGGCGCAAGTTCGCTGCCCTTTTAAAAACACCCAAAGGCGATATGGCTGTGCTTCTGATAACATTTTTTCTTACGGTCTTAATAGACCTTGTGGTCGCCATAGAAATCGGCATGGTGATGGCTGCATTTGTTTTTATGAAGCGCATGGCTGACAGCACAAATTTAAACAAAATGGTGCTGGACTCCGCTGAGGAGCACCCGGGCGAAATATATGACTTTTTGTCGTCCACCAGCGACCTTAAAAAAATTGAATCACTGAATGGCGTTCAGGTCTATGAAATTAACGGCCCGTTCTTTTTTGGAGCTGCAGAAACTTTCATAAGCACCTTCCGGACACTGGACAGAAAAACCTCTGCGGTAGTACTCAGAATGCGGCACGTGCCCATGATTGACGCCACTGCCATGAAAGCGCTGGTGCATGTTGTAAACCGCTGCAAAAAACTGGACATCCGACTTATTATAACAGGGCTGAAAGCTGAACCACGTAACGTGCTGAAGTCCTCCGGAATTGAAGAAATGATAGGCAGTGACAGTTTTTACGAATCCATAAATGACGCTATGGTATATCTGGAAAACAACCCCAGGTAAGCAGCTGTTCTTTTTTCATTGGCAATTATAAAAACATAACCTGTAAAAAGCAGTTCAGTCAGACGGCATATAAATTTATTTTTGTTTGAATGAGATAAAGAATAAGGTTTAATGATTTTAGCTGTTTTTACATTCCAGGAATCCGGACAATACTTCAAATATTCCTTTGATTAATATAAATAATAATGATATAATTAATAAATAAAATTACATTTTTAGGAAGTGGTTACATGAGAAAAGCAAGCATGATTCTTGGCATTATCGGAGGAGTAGCTGCGATATTGGTGGGGCTTTTGGCAATCAGCGGAGGAGTGTTTTTCAACAATGCATATCCCGAAATAATGGATGAAATTGAAAGTGAAGGCGCATATCCGGTAGAATTAGAGCAGGCAGCCGGATTTGAAGCTGGCACAAAATTAGCGGGGCAATTGTTTATGGGTATCGGATATGTCATTTTGGCGGCTGGTGTGATGGGGCTCATTGGCGGAATAGTTGTGAACAAAAATAATATCATTGCTGGTGTTTTGATGCTAATTAGCAGCGTCGTCACCTTTTTTACGGTTTGGGCAATATTGTCGTTCATTCTGTTTTTGCTGGGCGGAATTTTTGCATTGATCAAAGATGATTCTGCCGCGCAGCCTGTTATGTAGCAGCCCGCGGAGCTGGGCAACCAGAGCTTTTAATTAAAATAGGAACTATAAAAAATAGGATGCAGCATTGAAAAGTGCGGCATCTTTTTTGTTAGTCATAGTAAACCACCGGCTGAGCCGGCGATTTAAAAAGGGTTAGCTATGAGCAGAGTTAAAAATTAATAACTCTTAAAGCATTATTCACCTGCCAGCGCCTATCACAATTCTTGCGAATTGCTTGCGTCCAGCGGCCTATCACAATTCTTCTGAATTGCTAGCGGCCAGTGCCTAAGAGGAGAGCTTAACCGAAGATTAATATATCGTAAAAATCCTGACCTCGCCTATAGGAGAGGTGGCACCCGCAGCAGCCTGTCACAATTCTCACGAATTGCTTTCGGCCAGCGGACGGAGAGGTTTTTAATTGTCTTACAATTCTTGCGAATTGCTTGCGGCCAACGGACGGAGAGGTTTTACTGGTGAGTATAAAAACTAAATACTGCTTATGTAGGCAGAGGGTAATCCTTCCATAATTACTGCTCACTTTTCAATCTGGATTTTCTTAATCTTCAAGGGTTCTAAAGGGGCTTGCCCCTTTAAAAAATAAGGGCGGCGGGTGGGTTCAGATTATTAGTAAACAGCTTATTTTCTTCTCTATTACTTTGGGCATAGTTAAAGCTTTTTGGAACTATCGGCTAAACCGATAGTTAGCAATTAATAAACAAATAATCCGCCGGTTTAACCAGCGGATTACTAAGTACTTTAAAACATATTCGGCCTATCGGCTAAAAGAATAAAGAAAATAGGTTGTATTGGCCTGTTAGGTGTAAATCCCAGCCTCGCCCTATGGCACACATTGCACTCGCACATTCCTTTGCAGGAATATGCTGTAACAATGTGTCGCCGCAGGGTGTATTCTTTTTCAAACTAATTCATATTCGGCCTATCGGCTAAAAGAATAAAGAAAATAGGTTGTATTGGCCTGTTAGGTGTAAATCCCAGCCTCGCCCTATGGCACACATTGCACTCGCACATTCCTTTGCAGGAATATGCTGTAACAATGTGTCGCCGCAGGGTGTATTCTTTTTCAAACTAATTCATATTCGGCCTATCGGCTAAAAGAATAAAGAAAATAGGTTGTATTGGCCTGTTAGGTGTAAATCCCAGCCTCGCCCTATGGCACACATTGCACTCGCACATTCCTTTGCAGGAATATGCTGTA
>CAZDZB010000098.1:6815-8013 GCA_964509795.1 uncultured Christensenellaceae bacterium
ACAATGTGTCGCCGCAGGCTGTATTCTTTTTCAAACTAATTCATATTCGGCCTATCAACTAAAAGAATAATGAAAATAGGTTGTACTGGCCGAATATGGATACACCAATCAATGAGACCGTAGCCATAATCTTGATTAAGATATCAAGGGATGGCCCGACGGTGTCTTTCAACGGGTCGCCCACTGTGTCGCCGATTACTGTGGCGGCATGAGTGTCGCTTCCTTTTTCATGCCCTTTGATTTCGCCGGACTCAACGTACTTTTTGGCGTTGTCCCAAGCTCCGCCTGAGTTGGCAGTAAAGAGCGCAAGCATGATGCCCGAAATTGTTGTGCCTATCAAAAGCCCACCCACAAAGCCCGGGCCGAAAATGAAGCCTGTAACTATGGGAGTTAATATTGCTATCATTGCCGGCACTTTCATTTCCTTAAGCGCGCCTGATGATGAAATTTCAATGCATGTTTTGTAGTCCGGTTTGCCTTCGCCTGTCAGGATGCCTTTGATTTCGGCGAACTGGCGGCGGACTTCCTTAACCATGTTTCTTGCGGCCTTTGACACTGCGTCAATTAATATTCCCGAAAACAGGAATGGCAGTGCTCCGCCCACAATGGCTCCCGCCAAAATTACCGGGTCCATTATATTAAGCATTAAATCAACATGTGTTGAGCCGATGGAAACCTGTGAGTGCAAAAATGAAGCCAGAAGTGAAAGGGCAGCCAGCGCCGCTGAACCTATGGCAAAGCCTTTTCCTACGGCGGCTGTTGTGTTGCCCACGGAGTCCAGCTTGTCTGTTATTTCCCTTACGGCGGGCTCCAGCTTGCTCATTTCGCTTATGCCGCCTGCGTTGTCGGCGATAGGGCCGTATGTATCAACAGCCACTGTTGCAGCAACAAATGAAAGCATTCCTACTGCGGCCATTGTAACGCCGTAAATTCCTGCCAGGTAATAGGACGAAATTATTGTAACTGCCAGAATTGCTACAGGGTACAGAGTGGATTTCATTCCTACTCCCAAACCTTCAGTTATGGTCAGCGCGGCTCCTTCAATTGAAGTGCGTGCGATGTTTTTGGTCGGTGCGAAGTCATAGCTGGTGTAGTATTCGGCTATCGCGCCGATTGCTATTCCGCTTACTATGCCTAATATTGCGCTTATCCAGGGCGAAAGTGCGCCCAGTGAAAAGCCTGCCGCGCTCAAAACTGC
>CAZDZB010000099.1:0-7996 GCA_964509795.1 uncultured Christensenellaceae bacterium
GGCCTTTAGTTCTGGAAAAGAATAATCTCACTCCGGGTTTGAATTGAAAATAAAACAGCGGGCCGTGGGAAAGACCTATCTTCCGCTGTTTTTTGCTTTATAGAGCGCCTGGTCTGCGCGTAAAAGAAGCGCTTCGGCATTGCCTTCCCGGCCATTCTGCATCATCGCTACACCAAAACTCATAGTCACTATAATATCCCCGACATCTGTCGTTACGGGCGTGGACATTAACAGCACACGAATACGTTCAGCAATCTTTAATGCCTTTACCAGACTGCATCCCGGAAGTACAATGATAAACTCTTCACCACCAAACCGTCCCGGAGCATCCCCTTTCTCTTTCATTTTTATCAGAATTCCCGCTCCGGGAGCCGGTGTAAAGTAACCACTGACCCTGCGCATAGACCCTGTTATTGTTTTCTATAATCGTTTTCCCATACAATACAAATTATTACTATTAATTTTATATCATAACGGCATAATTGGCCTGTTCCCGGAACGGCCCCTGAATCCTGAATATGGCTTTTTTTGCAGAGGGGCCTGACCCGGAGACTTCCAGTTTTTAAAAACCCGCGGTAACCTGAACAGCCTCACGTCAGTGGCGGCGCCGCCCTCTGCATGACTCGAAGAAGTTCGCGGCCCACCTGTTCATACCCGAACATGCGACAGAAATGGTTTACATCTTCCATGGTTATATGGCGCACACAGGGTATATGACCAGCCTGGTGAAAAGCCTTATTGAAAAAGGACAGTGTTCTGGAGTGGGCTGAAAATATACCCGTATTCAGCAGGATATTCAATGTTCAGAAAATCTTCTATATCGACGGAGCAGACCATGACCTGTTTAATGAATCTGATGAAATAAAAGAGGTTGTTTTCGCCCGCATCCTCAACTCCATCAGTCTCAGATGAACCTGGCCGTGGTCCCTGAACAGGTTTGTGCCGTAAAGTATTATTTTTTCAGCACCTGTTTTATCACGTCTCCCATTGATTTCAGTTCAAAAGGTTTCATGCATAACCTGCAGCCGCCAATTTCGTTAATCTTCGAATCCGAAATTCTCTCTGAATAGCCTGTATATATTATGATTGGGATGTCAGGCCGTAGTGACCTGATTTTTTCTGCCAGCCTGTCACCGGTCATCACAGGCATTGTCATATCTGTAATAACAAGGTCATAAACCGCGGAATTCTTTATAAATTCCTCCAGCGCCCTGTTGCTGGATGTCTCCCATCTTACATCATAGCCCAGGGTCTTCAGCATTTCAGAACCCAATACCGCAAGTGACGGTTCATCATCCACAAAAAGGACTGTACCACTGCCTGTGCTTAAATTTTCATCTTCATGGTTTTCACGAATATCACTTACAGTTTTAATTTCAGGCAGATATACGTCAAAAGTGGAACCCTCTCCGGGCGCGCTTCTGCATATTACAGTCCCCTCATGTTTTTTTATAATGCCCTGCAGAACAGAGAGGCCCAGGCCTGTTCCCCTGCCTGTGTCCTTGGTTGTGAAATAGGGAAGAAATATTCTATCGCGTATTTCCGGGGTCATTCCGGAACCGGTATCGCTTACGCTTATCATCGCGTAAAAGCCCGGCTTGATCTCCAGTTCAGCCGCCTGTCCACTGCTTATATTCTTTTCAGCCAGGGTAATGGTAAGGAGCCCTCCTCTTTCTTCCATCGCCTGAGCGGCGTTTATGCTGAGATTCATGATTATCTGGTGGACCTGGGTCGGTTCGGACATGATTATAATGTTTTCTTCCAGTTCCTGCCTGATCTCAATATCCGATGGGATGACAGACCGGAGCATTTTAAGTGAATCTTTAATTACTATTGTGAGTTCAACCGGTGAATAATCAATTTTCGTTTTCCGGCTGAACGCGAGTATCTGGTTCACAAGGTTTTTGGCCCTCACGGATGATTTGAGCACTTCATCGAGTTCTGATATGACCTTTTCGCTGTTTTTAATGTTAATCCTGGCAAGTTCCGTATACCCGATTATTGCCGCAAGAATATTGTTGAAGTCATGGGCGATTCCACCGGCAAGGATTCCCAGCGCTTCAGTTTTCTGAGACTGTATGATCTGGTTCTCCATTCTTTTGATTTCATCATCAGCCTTTTTCCGGTCTGTAATATTTTCAAAGATTCCTATGGCCGAAATTTTACGCCCTTCCGGGTCATGTATGTATGCTATTGAGACATGAGCCCATACGCATCCCCCGTCTTTACTTCTGTACTTCTTTTCAAAGGAGTAATAATTATAAGGGCTGTTATAAAGCTTCCTCACCATTGGATGGTCTTTTTCAGCTCCCTCAAAAGAGATATCCCCGATAGTAAGGCCGGTAACCTCGCTTACGGTGTAACCCATCATGTCACAAAAAAATTTGTTGGCAGAGATGATATGCCCGTCGAGTGTTGTCTGAATTATGCCCATAGGGCTGCTGTCGAAAATCGTCCTGAAGCGTTCCTCGTTCTCCTTTAACCCCTGCTCATAAATTTTACTTTCAGTAATATCAATAAGCGTCTCCACAGCGCCGCTTATCTCTCCGTGCTCGTCCCTGATCAACGCTGCCGTAAAATAAAGCCATTTCCCTCCCATGATTTCGGGAAAAAAATCCACGGCTTCGCAGGCCTCACGAATAAGTGCCGAAGGATTGAATTTTCTCTTATACCATTTCGGAATTTCGGAAGTTTTCCCGTCAACAATAAGGTCACACAGGCACGGGCGCCTGCTCCCGTAAAAGGCACGCCAGTGAGAATCCGTATTTATCATGTCGCCGGCGCTTAAGCCGCTGTATTCCTCCAGCGCCCTGTTCCAGTGGATTATCCGGTGCTCCCTGTTTATTACAAACTGTGGAACAGGCGACGCGTTCACAATGGCCTTTAATATCTCTTCACTGCTGCGGCGGTCCTGTTCTGCCTGCCTGCGTTCTGTCATATCACGGAACACACCCTCCACACCCGCGGGGCTGCCGTTCCTGTCATAATAAATATGACTGCTGGTTTCCGCGTATATGGGGCTGCCGTCTTTTCTTTTTAACACGACTTCGTAGCTGGTTACGCTGCCGTTCTTCCTGAGGAGCTCAAGGAGCTCTGTTCTCTTTCCGGGGTAGTAATAAAATTTTTCCGCTATGTTGTATCCGAGGCATTCATCAAGGGTATCATAACCTGAAATGACAAGCCAGCTTTTGCTTGCCATAATGAGGCGGCCCTCAGTATCGCTTCTATAAAAAACATCCTGTATATTGTCGGTGACGCTCCGCAGGTCTGCTTCGCATTCCCGCAGTTTTTTTTCAGATGCTTCCCTTGCTTCTGTTTCGCGGGCAAGCTTTTCCTTAAGCGCATTTATTTCAGAGCCTTCATTACTCATCTGCTGTTAAAATCTCCTGTTAAAATTAACTCTCACGTTCATTTATTTTCCAGGCTGACAAGGCCAGTTGCGGCCTTTCATCAGACGCCCCGGAAATAACAAAGCCTGTTTAGTAATAAAATGTAATTAATACAGGATTCAGGAAAAAGAATTTCTGCATAATTTCTGTTTTTGTAAAAGGGCCGTGATGGAGGGATATGGCCGCCCTACAAAATAATTGCCGGAATTTTTTAATTATTTTTTGCCGGTTATAAAAAAATGTACTTGAAAACTATTTAATTAAATGAATATTCAATTAAATAATAAAGAAGAGAAAATCATGAGCAATATATACAGAAAACTTCAGGAACGCCTTGACTTTTATTCGTTCGGCTTCCCGCAATCAGAAAAAGGCGATGACATCGCGATCCTTCAGAAACTTTTTTCAGAAGAGGACGCGCGGACCTTTCTGCTGCTGAGTCCAAAACCTGAAACCGCCGAAGAGATCGTAAACAGGGCCGGAATCACCAACCCTGACTTTGCCGTAAAACTCGAAGGCATGGCATCGCGCGGGCTGCTCTTCAGGCTGAACAGAAAGGGGCAGACCCGTTACGGCGCCATCCCCTTTATGCACGGCCTGGTGGAATTCCGCATAAAGGAACTCGATAAAGAGATGTCGGGACTCATTGATAACTACTTTGAGTCCACCTTTAATAAAAATATTGCTGAAAACGCAGACCTCTTCCTGCGCGTAATACCGGTCAACAAGGCCGTTCAGGTAGAACACCATATCGCGGCTTTTGATGACGCTTCACAGATTCTTAAAAATGCCGACATCATTGCTGTTGCTGACTGTACATGCCGCAAAAAGGCCGGGCTTACAGGCTCTTCATGCGGCAGGCCCCTTGAAACATGTTTCATGTTCGGGTCTATGGCCGAGTATTATATTGAAAATAAAATCGGCCGCAGAGTAGTATATGATGAGGCCCTGAGTATTCTCAGGGAGGCCCAGGAATCCGGGCTTGTTACACAACCCTCAACCTCGCAAAACCCGGCGGGCATGTGCAACTGCTGCGGCGACTGCTGCGGTGTGCTTGGCGCAATTAAAAAGTTTCCCAAACCCGCTGAACTAGTTTTCTCCAATTATTATTCATCGGTGGATGACTCCGCCTGCACAGGTTGTGCCGCCTGCGAGGAGATATGCCCAATGGAGGCCATAAATTCCTCGGAAACCGGTATCGCAAAGGTTGACCTTGACCGGTGTATTGGCTGCGGGCTTTGCGCTGTAAAATGTCCTGTCTCTGCAATAAAACTGGTTGAAAAACCTGACGATAAAAAAAGACAGGTGCCTGCCGACAGCCGCGAACAGATGACCCTCATGGCAAAACAGAGGGGGCTCATTAAATAGCCCCCTGTCCAGTGCGTATTCAGGGATTACAAAACCTTCAGGCCAGCCCTATTATTGCCAGCCGTATAATATCGTTTAACACACTCATCAATTATTTATGAGGCGATTGTGCCTGCCCCCAGGACAGCAAAACAAATTCCCAGAATCCATGAAGAGTTTTCATTCTCCCTGAGCGTATCCTCCATTGCGTTAACAATACTTTTCAGCCTTTCCTGTTCCTGCTCCGTGAGCTCCCGGCCCTGTTTAAGAGGGCTCCTGCAGTACCTGCACAGAGAATCAGTTATGCGAAACGGCGTGACATACTTTTCGGATTTACCTAAAAATAAATTTTTGGTATACAAATTTTTAAGAAACCAATATAAAAGAGCTTGAAAACTATACAAAATTGAAAAAATCATAATTAGTTTGATAATTTATCAAAAAATATACCAAACTTGTTGACAGGTATCACCAATTGGCTATATTTGTGGAGTATAAATGCATATAATTTATTATCCAGACTTAAATGACAAAGAAGAAGGCAATGGGCCAATTATCAAGTTTTTTAAAAAATTAAAAGATGAGCGTCCACCTGCCTTGTGGGTTTTAGTTAAAACTACATTAGAAAAAGTTGAAAATTCTTCAAATCTGGATGATTTAGAAAGACAAGGTTGGGTAGAACGCATGCCCTATTTAAAAGTACCTATTTATGAATTTAAAATTCCACCCAAAAAAAGAAAAGAAGGTGTAGCTCGTTTATATTTTGCTTATAAGAAAAATGATCCAAACACTATAATTATTTTGTCAGCTGAAAAAAAACACGGCAAAATAAAAGCAGATAGCGAGAAAATCAAACAAGCAGAACAAAGATATAATGAGGTTTGTATATGAAGGAAAATATACATGAAATGAAAGAAGAATCAGTTTTAGAAATGCTCAAAAAACAATATCAAGAAAGTGATGATAAGATCACTATTGATTACTGGGAGCCAATTAGCAAAATTATACTAGAAAGTATCGAGCTGCGTGATTCGAAAAATATGTCCCAAACAGATTTAGCCAAAGCAATGAATACTAAACAATCTGTAATTTCACGCTTTGAAAATATGGGTAGATTACCTAATTATGACTTTATTGCTCGTTTATCACTTGCACTTAGCCATTCTCCTGGCATGACATTATATGGAGATTATATGGCTGTAGTTCCACTGGAAAAACAAAGTTTCATTAAAGAATTAGCAGATAAAGAAAATATTTCAACTAAGAAATTAGTGCAAACTATTCTTGACCAAGGAATTACACTTAAAAGAAATATTTGTGAAGATATACAAAAAAGAGATGCTAATACAACTTCAGAAACAGTGCTTAATTTTAATTTAAACGAAAATGGTATAATACAACTTCCACGAAATATAGAAAGTGAAAGTTTTACACCAAAAGTTACGCTAACACTTGCTACACCATACCAAGGTTCTGAATTTTATTTAGCATCATAGGAGGCAAAATGAATATACCAAATAATTATTTTGATTTAATAGTTAACGAATTTAAAGAAGTAGAAAAACTATGCAAAGAAGCGAAATCTCCAGATGATAAATTATATTTTTTCAGCGCAAGTTATGGTATAATAAATCGTGTAATGAATTTTCATTGCGAATCAATTTTAGTATTCATGCATCAGATGCTTCAAACTTCTCATCAAATGGTTGCTCAACGTTTAGCATCACCAAAATCCATAGATAATATTTCAAATAGCTTGCCAAATGAAATATTTGAATCACTTTTTTCATATTTTTCATTACTGATAAAAGAATTTGAAAATAAAGATGAAAATAAAATTCGAGAAGTATTAGAAAAATTTTCAAATCTTTCTTACGCAACATCTGGCAATGGGTTTTATTTATACTTGCGTGGAAAACTATTGATATAAATTTATTTTATTAAAAAAACCACTCGCATACTTTAAAACTTTACTGTAATTGTCACGCCGCATCACATAACAAAGCTTACGCGCTTCACTCGCTGTCGCTCGTTCGGGCTACGCCAAATCGCGGCGGTAAGGCTGCCGCGACTTCGCATAAGCAAAGCGTTATCGGTACAGAGGCCCCGCAGTTTGCACACCTGTTCATTTCAATTGCACTCCTGAATTTGAATGATAGTAGTAATTCCAACCATCTATTCCAATATGAAAAGAATGACTAATACTTTGTACTCCTTAACGGTTTTTAAAATTAAAGACTTTAATCCCCAGCCGGGAAGTCGGGGAAATAATAAATAACGCGCCTGATATGCCTGAAGACAAAAACGGTTACTTAAGTTTAAAATCAATTTGAAATAAAGTCCCTGCCTCGCTCTTCAGGGAGACTGTGCCTTTGATCTGCTGTACGAGCATGTCAACAAGCTGAAGACCGAAACCCCTGGAGTTCTCCAGGGACACACCCTCCGGAAATCCAGGGCCATTGTCCCGGAACAGCACTGTCACATTGCTGTTTTTCCTGGTAACCTCCAGACTGATCATGCCGTCATTACGTCCTCTGAAGGCGTACTTCATTGAATTGGTCACAAGTTCACTGATTATTATTCCAAGTGAAGAGAGCAGGTCCGCGCCGAGGATTATCTCATCAACGTGTATGCGTGTCGACACCGGATATTTCATGGGAAATATCTGCACAATACTGTTTACAAGGTCGGGAAGATATTCTTTCAGGGAGATACTGGTACCGCTTTCAGACCGGTATAGTCTGTCGTAAAGCAGCATCATGGCCCGCACCCGGCCCGCGGCATCCACAAGGATTTCCTTCACTGCCGGGGTATCCTGCATCTCCGCGTTAAGCATAAGAAGAGAGAATACTACGTTCATGTTATTCTTGATGCGGTGATGGACTTCTTTCAGAATGATTTCCTTTTCATCGAGGAGTTTCCGGACCCTCTGTTCATAGAGCCAGCGCTCAGTAATGTCAATCCCCACAGAGAGGAACCTCACCGCCTTTCCTTTCATATCAAAAAAGGCCCTGTTTTTCCATTCAATAAACCTGCTTTCCCCGTCAGGTGACACGTGTAACTGCACATGAGATTCCGAGGGGTTGCCGACTGTCAGAGACGCTATGGCCTTCTGGACTTTTTCACGTTCATCCGGTTCAAGGAGATCAAAAAACCTTTTGCCTATGACCATGTCGCGGCTATAACCCGTAACCGATGAAAGTGCTGAATTGGCATAAGTAATTGTGCTGTCCGGTAAAAAGGAACATATACTCGCGGGC
>CAZDZB010000100.1:0-7946 GCA_964509795.1 uncultured Christensenellaceae bacterium
ACTGGAGAGACTTATCTGCTTAATGTGTAACATATGTTTTGACAATGTAGATTATATAGTTTGCTGCCTCATTGACAATATATATTAATATATGTATAGTTATCTTACAAATAAGCTGTTAGCTGCAAAGGAGAAGATATGACTGAAGAGCAAATACAAAGAATCAATGAACTCGCAAAAAAATCTAAGTCAGAAGGCTTGACCGAGGAAGAAGCATCCGAACAACAGGCCTTGAGACAGATGTACATAAATAACGTAAGGAAAAATATGAAATCAATTTTGGACAATACTGTAATTGAAAATCCGGATGGCAGCAGGCACAAGCTGGAGCATAAGCCAAAAGATACGGTGAAAAACTAATGCAGGGTGATACTTCAGAATTCATTGACATATATGATGATAATATATCCTACTATATCCGCTGCGAACACCTGGCTCGCTATATATATGCAAGCGAGCAAATAAGAAAAAGAAAAGCAAAAATTGTTTTAGACGTTGCCTCCGGCAGTGGTTTTGGCAGCGCAGAGCTTTCAAAATATGCTCAACAAGTCATTGCCGCCGATAAAAATGCCCCCTACAGCTGCTATAAAAAAAGCAATATAGACTACATTAATCTTGATTTAGATAAATGTAATTTGGAAGAAACATTGAACCTTAACAAAAAAATAGATGCCGCTGTATGCTTTGAAACACTTGAGCATCTAAAAGAGCCTGCAAGGCTTCTTATGTCAATATCCGGAATAATAAAAAACACAGGGCTGCTGTTTGTGAGTGTGCCCAACAGCGAATATGAAAAAACTAATCAAAACCAAGAATCAATAAACCCATATCATTTGCACCTTTTTACTGAAAGGCAAGCAGCAAAAATCATTGAAAGCTGCGGCTTTATTATAAAAAGAGTTCTTTACCAATCATCATCTGCACAGCTTTACAGAAACGAAGCCCGGGCTTTGCGTGATTTAAAACTTGACACAATGTATGCCCGGAATATGCATCCTGATAAAAAAGATATCCATTATTATTCCAGGGTTTACGCATGGCCTGACGAAAACAAAGGCCAGTCCTACTCTTTGATGTTTATGTGCGAAAGGAAACATTAGTTAATCCCACTAATAAAAAAACTTAATAATTATAAATAATATTAATCATCTTATTTATTTGCTTTTCAATATATTTGCTTTTTCATAAAAATGTGATAACATTGATTTGTTGCGGTGTTTTTTGCCGCATCTAGTCAGAAATAAAAGTTATGAATCCTAAGTTTTCAAAAACTCAGTTTTCAGCTTTTAATTTTTTTAATGTTTCAGCACATGCTGTTTATCCGGCATTGCTGTTTTGGACAAGAAGGAGACAAATTTATGACATGGGTATTGTTAGGAATTGTGCTGGCTGCCTACATAGTCACATGGTATTTTGTAATTCGCTCAACAAGAATAATTGAAAAAATAAATAAAAGCGAGTACAGAACAAGCAGGGATATTGTAAACAACCTTAAATTGTAGATATAGAAATTACCGGAGAAAACAATGAATGAATGATAATAATATAAACAATACCGGCACCGAGAGCACCAAACAGGAGCTTTCAAGGGAGCTGGGGCTTTTCCAGCTGACGATGATGGGCGCCGGCATGATGATTGGTGCCGGCGTATTCGTAGCCACAGGAATTGCTATCGGAAAAGCAGGCACCGGAGGCATACTTATCGCATTTGCCCTTAACGGGCTTATTGCCATATGTACTGCAATGAGTTTCGCCGAGCTGTGCTCTGCCATACCTGCTGCAGGCGGCGCATATTCATACGTAAAAAAAGCATTCGGCGGCCTCGTTGGCTTTATTTCCGGATGGATGAACTGGTTTGCTCTTGCCGTAGCAGGCAGTTTGTATGCTATTACCTTTTCCGAATACACGCTGCATCTTTTAGGTTCATTTCAGTTTTTTGAATCTCTCAACCTTAATTTAGAAATATCTGTTAAAGTCCTGGCTGTAATTGTGGCACTGTTTTTTATCGGCATCAATTATAAAGGAGTAAAAGACACAGGCAAATCATCCACCATTATAGCATTAGGCCAGACTGTTACTTTGCTTATTATAGGTTTCCTTGGAATATTCGTAGCAATAAAAGACCCTGAAAGGCTTATGAATTTTGAGCCTTTCCTGAGAAACGGACGCACAGGCGTTCTTATCGCAATGGGCTTTACATATGTAGGTTTTGAAGGATTTGAAGTCATAGGCCATGCGGGAGAGGAAGCCATTGACCCCAAAAGAAACATCCCAAAAGCCATTCTTTATGCAGTAATTGTTGTTGTCTCAACCTACTTAATGGTGGCTTTTGCGGCCGTTGTCGGCATAAAGAACCAAGGTGTAGGAGTGGCTGAATGGTTTGCAGCGCGCGGAACAACAGGATTTGCTGACTCAATAAGGCTGCTTTTCCCATTGGGAGGGATGCTTCTTGTCACACTGGCTGCTATCTTTTCATCAACATCTGCGCTTAACGCCACGCTTTTTTCATCTGCGAGGGTTTCTTTTGCAATCAGCCGTGACGGCTTTCTGCCGCCGTCTTTATCCAAAATATCCAAAAGAAAAGTTCCTTCTATAGCTTTATTCTTTTCTTCTGTAATATTACTTATAGTCGCAGTGCTTTTGCCGGTGGAAGACGTTGCCGCGGCTGCCGACATAATGTTCCTGCTCATTTTCATGCTAATTAACATTTCAGTAATAAGAATAAGAAAAACCATGGGTGACGAGCTTCACTACGGTTACATTATGCCTTTCTTTCCCTGGATACCAATAATCGCTCTGATTTCCCAGCTGGCGCTTGCACTGCTGCTTTTTGAACTGAGCCCCGCGGCGTGGATATCAGCCGGAGTATGGATTGTGGCAGGAATAATAATGTATTTCGTTTATTCCAAATCCCATGCAAGAAAAAGAGCGCAAAAATCAGTATTGGAATACAATAAAGCGGAAGATTCCAGAAAATATAAAGTAATGGTTCCTATAAGAAGCGGCGAGATAAGCAATGTCCTGGTAAAATACGCTCAACGGCTTGCCTGGGTGTGGCATGGAGAGCTTCAGCTGACACGCATAATGTCCATACCTGATTATGAAACTGAAGAAGAAGCAAACCGGCAATTCGCGCCCAATAAAGACCACATACTGCATGCTGAAAAATCAATCACCATGGATATTCCCGTAAGCACTATTGTGGCCAGAAGCGACACAGCGGCTAGAGGCATTGTTGACAATATCCGCGACTATCAAACAAATATGGTGGTCTTAGGCTGGAAAGGCTACACCCAAAAAGCAGGATACGAAATGGGCAACACATTGGACAGGGTTATTGAAACCGCCCCATGCAATATTATGATAATTAAGCCGGCGCTTGAAGGGCTTCATACAGATAAGCCAACACACCGGATACTAATGCCTACCACCGGTTCTCAACACTCCATTTTGGCCGCCCGCATTGCTATTTCCCTTCTTGATGACAGCGAAGATTCCATGCTCACCATCTTCAATGTAAACAAAACAGGCGAACCCAAGCAAAACATCATGAAGCGCCTTCAGCCAATAATAACCGAAATGGGCAACATACCTATGAAAGTTAAAATAGTTGAGTCTGACGACATAGTAGGTGAAATATTAAAAGAAAGCGAAAAAAATGACTTGCTCATTCTCGGCGCGCCAAACGAAGGTGCACTAAAAACAATGCTGTTTGGAAAATTAACAGAGAAAATAGCATCAGACTGCACTAAAACCGTAATCCTTGCAAAAAAAGATATGGGCGTACGTTCATGGATACGCAGGTGGATTGGCAGCAGAAAATAAAGCGGTTTGTTTAATATTTAAGCGGCTTAGCTGTAAAGCCGCTTTTTATAATTTACTACATATTAATGAAACTTGTCTGTTTCCCTAATAAACATCTTTTGCATTAAAAAAGAATTGTGCTATAATACTCAAAAAAGTTAAGGATTAATCATGGCCAGCAAACAGGCGCAGCTAATTGCGCAGACAATAAAAAAATTAAATCTAAAAAAATTCATTTCTCTTGAACTGATGGAAAATGCCCAAAGGAACTTAAGCTACGAAGAACCACCCGCAAGTTTTCGCAAAAAATACCCTGTGGTGGTTTACGACGCGAATAACTGCAAATGTGTATTTACCAAATCAATAAATACGTCAAAGCCGTACAATCATATAATATATTTCCACGGCGGTTCCTATTCATTGCCTGCACAGCGAGCGCACTGGCATATAATTGATAATATACTTCAAAGGGTAAATACATACATTACTTTTGTAAATTACCCCTTAGCTCCGCAAAATACATGCGAAACTACTATAAATGCTTCTTTTGCAGCCTATACTAACATTACTGAAAAATACAGTGATAATATTATTCTTATGGGGGATTCATCCGGAGGCGGCCTCGCTTTGGCGCTGGCAGAATATATTGAAAACAAAAAAATACAAATCAAACCCAAAAAACTGGTTCTTTTGTCCCCCTGGCTTGATGTGTCTATGGATAATATACCCAGTGCACTTGAAGAAAAGGACCTGATATTGGACAAAACTACCCTGCACAAAAAAGGAAAAGAATATGCAGGAAAAATGAGTGAAAAAAATTATTTGTGCTCACCCCTTTACGGAAACCTTAAAAAAATTCCCGAAACAGCCGTCTTTGCAGGAACTAATGACATGCTTTACGCCCAGGCGGAAGAGATGCTAAAAAGAATGAAACGCTCAAAAAACGCTCTTTCATTTTACTCCTATGAGGATATGCACCACGTATGGATGGGATATCCCGTGCCTGAAGCTAAATTAGCTTTTGACGACATTGCTGAATTTATAAATAATTCTGCTAAAAAGAAAGAAAACCTAGTATACAATAGAAGCATTTAAATATTGTTAAATAAGTTTTCTAATGTATAATAAACCTATGACAACTATCAAAAAAATAGAATTATTATCACCTGCCGGTTCTTTTGATGCCCTTAAGCAGGCAATTCACAACGGAGCTGATGCTGTTTATTTGGGTGGAACAAATTTTGGGGCGAGAGCATATGCGAATAATTTTGACAGAGATGAGCTTACAGAAGCAATAAACTACGCGCACCTTTACGGTGTAAAGATATATGTCACCGTTAATACTCTAATTTTTGAAGACGAAATCCCTTCATTTAAAGAATACATAAAATTCCTTGTTTTATCCGGCGCCGACGCGCTCATACTACAGGATATGGGAATGGCAGACTGGATAATAAACTCTTTCAACATTCCTGTTCATTCATCTACTCAGATGCACAACTACTCCGTAAGCAATATCTTATATCTAAAGGAGAACGGATTTGAAAGAACAGTGGCCGCAAGAGAAACTGAACTTGAAACAATAAGCAAAATGTCAGAAATTATGGACACTGAAATCTTCGCCCATGGTGCATTATGTATTTCATATTCAGGCCAATGCCTCTTCAGCGCAATCGAGCACAACCGCAGCGGCAACAGGGGAAAATGTGCACAGGCCTGCCGTATGAAATATTCTTTATACGCTGATAATGAGCTTCTTGCTAAACACAAATATCTTCTAAGCCCCAAAGACCTCGCATTGCTTGAAGACACTCAAGAAATTATTAAAGCGGGCGCAGCGTCTATTAAATTGGAAGGCAGGATGAAGCCCGCTGAATATGTGGGTTTTGTAACCAAAACCTACAGAAAAATAATTGACGACTTTTATTCGTACAATAAAAGCAACGTGTCAGGCAATCAAAAAGATGTTCTGATGCGCCTTTTTAACAGAGGTTTCACCAAAGGATATGCTTTCGGGTTGGACAATAAATCCCTTATGAGCACTCAACGGCCCAATCATGCAGGAGTATACTTAGGCGACACCACAGACGTAAATAAAAACTTTATTTCGGTTAAGCTCCAAGGCCCTTTAAATCAAGGCGACGGAGTGAAATTTGATGAATCTGATAAAGGATTCGTTTGCAATAAAATATATTTAAACGGCAAGCTCACATCAAAAGGTGATGCGGGGCAAACTATACAGCTGGAAAACAAAATTGGCCTTAAATCAAATGACAGGCTGCTTTTAACCAAAGATATTAACCTGGTAAAATCCCTTGAACATTATATTGAAAAGAAAATACCTGTTTCTGTTACTGGAGAATTCCACATAGGTGAAAAGAGCAGGATAACTATATCTGATGATTCAGGAAACATTGTAAGCTGTGAAGGCGCATATGTAGAAAAAGGCAAAACAGCTCCTCTATCAAAAGGAGATATTCTAAATAATATTACTAAATTAGGCGATACTATATATACAGCCGTTAAAGCTGAAATTGCTAAAGATGAAAATATTTTTATGCGTATAAGCGACATAAATCAATTGAGGCGGGATGCCGTATCATTGCTTGACGGCAAAAGAATGCAAACTACAAAATACTCACACTTAAATTTTAATAATACTTTTAAAGCACCTGAACAATCCTCCCCATATATTTGCTGTACAATTTCTAATGAGGAGCAGCTTAAAGCTGCGGTGGAATATAACAACATCAAAATTTATTCCCGTGATTTTGATTTGTATGAAAAATACAAAAGCACAGCAGATGTTTATTATTTTATGCCGGGAATTAATGAAAATACTGATGATTATCAAAATGAAAAGCTGGTTATCAGAGATACGGGCGGCATTAAATATGCCGAGAACAACGTAGTTGTATGTGATTATATGCTAAACGCAGCAAACAGCCTTAGCCTTTCGCACCTGCACTCAAAAAAGGCTGAATCAGTGTGCCTTTCCGTGGAATTAGGCAACGAAAGCATAAAGAGCATATGCAATTCCTATAAACAATGTTTTAGCAATTATCCAAATGCTGAAGTGCTGGTATATGGCAGGCTACAGCTGATGGCCTTAAAACACTGCATTTTTGAAGGCGCAATTAAATGCGGAGACTGCAAAAAGTCAAAGCTCATAATAAAAGACATAAGGGGAGATTCATTCCCTGTTGTAACTGATTCAAATTGCAGAAATTTTATATATTCCAAACAACCCGCAAATAAAACGGCTGATATCCCCTATCTGCAATCCGTGGGCATCAACGGATTCCGCCTGGATTTTTTTGACGAAACTTCTGACGAAATTGAAAAAATCCTCAAATCCATTAAATTTTAGTATACGTTTTGCATATACTCAAATATTATTGTATACTAATTAGCGCAAAACTAAAGAAAGAGTAAACTATGAGTTATAGATACATTTTATTTGACCTGGACGGAACAATAATTGATTCACGAAACGGAATAATTGAGTCCGCAAAATTCGCTCTTGACAAAATGGGGGTGCCTGAAACCCAGATGGTTAATATGGAAAGAATTATAGGCCCTCCTTTAAAATATTCTCTTCGGGAATTTTTCAATTTAAGCAATGATTTTGCTGACAAAGCAATAGAATACTATAGAGAATATTACAAAGAAAAAGGGATTTTTGACTGCGTTATGTATGATGGCATTGAGCAAATGCTTATTTCCCTCAAAAATCAAGGATATATACTGGCTCTGGCTACATCAAAACCCATTGTGTTTGCCGCACGGATATTGGAGCACTTTGGCATTGCGCAGTATTTTGACGCTATTGTGGGGGCAAGCCTAGATGAATCTTTGCTGGACAAAGCTGCAATAATCTCTTTGACCTGCGAAGAACTTTCGATTTTCAACACATCGCAAGCAATAATGGTCGGCGACAGAAAATTTGACATTATCGGGGCGGCGGCTAATCAAATGGATTCTATTGGTGTGCTTTACGGCTTCGGCGACCTTGAGGAGTTCCAAAGCGCAGGGGCCTCGTATGTTGTAAACACTGTTGAAGAACTCCATCAGCTTCTGAATTTCCTAAAAGAGGACGATGAAACATGATTGAATATAGAGAAACTCCGGAAGAAATTACC
>CAZDZB010000101.1:0-7918 GCA_964509795.1 uncultured Christensenellaceae bacterium
GCGTTTAAAAAATGAAGTCGACAGAATGGTTGATAATAACTCAAAATTAGAGTCCAACTTCAATAATAATTTTTATCAGTTACAGGAAAGTAATGAACTATTGCAAAAAAGAGTGCTGGATTTGGTTAAACTGGTATATGTCCTCATTATCATAGTGGCTTTCAGTGCAATAGGTATAGTGGTTTCAATGGTGCAGAACCAGAAAATAATCAGCCGGAAGAATGATGTGCCAGTTGAAAAGATTATGGAAGAGCCCCAGGAAGAAGTATCTGAAGCTGATGACTTTTTACCTGAAGATATTTTGGAAGAAATTGTAGAAGAGGTTTCAATTAACGAAGAAGATAAAACGCGGATTTCAAAAAATGCCAAAGAGATCAATAAATTGTGGAACAGTTTTTCAAAGCTGGATAACAGAGTTAAATCGATCGATTCTACATATGAATTGGAGAACAGCTTTGAACCACGATTCACCAGACTGGAAAATAAAATCAATACAACGGATAAAAAAGTTGCGAGCATGGAAGATGCTGTTAATGAAAATTCATTTCATAAGCCAGAGATGTAATTACTCCCCATCTGTTGGTAATGCAGGTGACCGTGCCGAAATCATGGGAACTTGTGTATATGTTTTCCTCATGCGTATTGTCCAAGTCAAAATCCAGCTGACGTGATTCGCTGCCCAGCAGTTTGTTGTATGCACTTTCAAATTCAGCAATTTCTATTCCTTTGCTGTTTTCAATAAAGATAAATGCCGCTGATGCAATGAGGGCAAGCGCTGCTGCTGAAATAACAGCAATAATGATAAATTTTCGTTTCATAAATAATATCCCTCTTCTTACTAAAATTCTTAGGTTAGTGTAACATACGGAGCATTAAATAACAATATATTGTAGTTTTTATAAAAATATGCTGATAAATATGTTTTTTAATGTAATAAATAAGGGCGATATCCAACCACCCTTAATTAGCAATGTTAATTTTAATTTCCTAAGAAATAAAAGGCAATAATCAATACAGCCCCTGCACGCCCAGAATATGCAGCCTGACTAACGTATAATCGATTATGTCGATAATCCCGTCGTCGTTTACGTCGGCAGACTCCAGGTAAATATCCTGCAGCTTTGAAACGTTGAGTATATGCAGCCTAATTAATGTGTAGTCGACAACATCCAGCAAAGTGTCCGGGCTGCAGTCGCCCTCAATGACAATGCGCAGAGTGTCGGCCAGCTCTCCGTCAATTATCAGCTGAATGTAATATCCCGTTGAAACATTGCCGCCTGTAACAGGGTTAAATGCTGAGTCATATACAAACACTTCTCCAAAAGTGTTGGTGACTGATGATATTATGTCAGCAGCGGACGTTCCTATCGCCACGTTTTCATAGAAGAGCTTATCCCTGTTTACAAAGTAGGTGTCAGATGTAATTAATTCTTTTACCACCTGCACTTGGCATGTGTCGGTGTATGCTCCGTCGTCTGTGGTCACGGTGATTACTGTCGTTCCTGCGGCAGCTGCAGTCACCAGCCCGTCTGCGTCAACTTGCGCCACTGTTGTGTCGCTTGATGCATATGAAACCGCAGTGTTTGCTGCGTCCTCCGGCTCCACATTTGCTGTAAGCTGAAAGGTGTCACCGACAACTATTTTTTTACTCTCAGGGCTTATGCTTACGCCCGTTACGCTTTTTATTACCGTCACGCTGCACTCGGCGGTGTAGCCTCCGTCGTGGGTTGCGGCAGTTATTGTGCAGCTGCCCTGAGCAAGCGCTGTTATCACGCCCTCAGATGATACGGAGGCCACGCCTTCATTGTCAGATGAAAATGTGACGGTTTTATCCGTGGCGTTTTCAGGGCTTACTGTGGCGGTTAATGTATATGTGCCCTCCTGCTCCATTGTGATCCCGCTGACATCCAGCGACACCCCGTCAACCGGCACAGGGTCGTCTATGTCCACATAGCCGGCGTGGACAAAGTAATGATTTTCGCCGAAATTTATCATATGGAATGTGTCATTGTAATATGCCTGCACCACTTCAATCCTGGCTCCCGGCGGGAGGGTGAATATCCTCTCGGCGCTGGTTGAAGGCTCCGCCCTCACGCTCAGGTAATCATTGCATACTACTGTGGCATTGCTATTGTCTGCGGGGGCAGCTATTTCAGTAAGCGGCGTTTTTTCGATGTTTAGCTTTGCTGCTCCTGATTCAGGATAGTAAAACGCCAGAATTTGCTCATAGCTTTGCCCGCCTGATGCCCTTTGCTGGGCACCTCTTTGGCTCATGCCCACGCCGTGTCCATATCTTCTTTGGTATATGGAAAAGCCCGCAAGCTCGCCGTTTTCGTATTGGGCTTCCACTATTGTAAGCCGAAGGGCAGTCATGTTGAACACCAGGTATGTGTCATCGTCGTTGGCGCCGTCGAAATACCTCATGTCCAGCTCCACGCCGCTTACTGTCACCTGCTCTGTAATTCCGTCTTTTTGCGCGTTTACGGAAAAGTCGGCCGTCGCCATTATGAAGTCAACGCAGTCGTTTACGCCGGTGTTGGGCATTCTGTTGTGGTCCTCTGTAAGTCCGCTGTCGTATGTGTGGGAAGCGATATCCAAAAGCCCTGTCAGCTCAAAATCATCTGTTGAGGCTACGCTGTAGCCTGATGATTGCAGCTGGTTGGAATTTAATATCGCTGTTTTAAAGTAAAGTATGGCGTTTTCTATATTAGGCGTGCCTGTCACATTGTCTGATGATGTCACAGGGTTATCCGATGTGATTGATACGGGGAAATAAACCTCTTCATAGGGGCTTGAGGGGTTGGCTAAGTCGTACTCATCATATTTTATGTAAAACGGCCAGTCGTATCCGCCTCCCCACACATGGTAAGGAATGTCTGTGTATCCGCCGTTAGACGCTGAATAATATGTAGGCGTTACTGTGGATGAATCATACTGCAGTATTATGCCCTCCGTGGCGTTTACCGCAGCTATTGCCTCGGTGTTGTCCGGGTGGTATCCTTTATACACCTGGTTTTCTGATGTATCCACTACATCATAATTTGTGCCGCCCATGCTCCGCACGGCGTATGTCCTGGCGGCCACAGCCTGGGCTTTAAGGGCCTCCTCCGGGAAAGAGTTGCTCATTTCATAGGGCACAACGCCCCATAAATATTCTTCCAGGTATACATAGTTAATTACATCAATGGCTGAACCGTTGATGATAAATTTCATGTCGCCTAGGTATCTGCGCGTGCCGTAAAGGTAATTGTTTATCCACAGGAAATTGTTCTGCCCGTCGCTTACGGAGTGCTGGTTTAGTGTGATAGTGCTTCCGCTGGCGAGAATAGTATCTCCGTAGTAAAGGTTTAAAACGCCGCCCTCAAGCATTACCACATAATACTGCCTTGGCAGTGAAACGCCGGAGTCCTCCGCCACGCTGTAGCTGCCGTCCAGGTAAAAGGGCACAACGGAAGGGCTGTTCATGGATAGCTTCACCCTGATGACGCTCTCTGTTGTTACAGCAGTTAAAGCAGATACTGTGACTTCGCAGCTTGCTGTGTACCCACCGTCTTCTGTTGTTGCCGTGATGGTGGCAGTGCCTTCTGAAAAAGCCGTCACCAGCCCGTCATCTACAACAGCTACGCTGTTGTCATTGGATGTCCATGTGACAGCCTGGTTTGAAGCGTCAGCGGGAGTTATTTGGGATGTTATTTGATATGTATCAGAGGCAGTCATTTCAAGGGTGCTTACACCAAGGGATATTCCGTTTACAGGGATATCCTCAGCCAGTGATATTCCGCTTGAAAAGCTGTTTATTAAAAGACTAAGCAAAACAAAGGCGGTTAATATCTTTCTGCCTGCTTTAGAATTTTTATTTAATGTTAAATATTTTCTTAATAATATCATAATAGTTAGTTAACATTATATCACAAATACTCAATTTGAAATTTGAAATTTTAGTGAAATTAATTGGGATTTTTTAAGGCTGGTTTTTGCTTTTTTTGAATATCTTTTTTCCGAAAATCAAAACCAAAAGAGCGGAGACTGTCGTTCCCAGCGCAATCCACACCCATATGGGGATATAATATTTGATGATTCCTTTAGTTGTAATCTGCGCTATAGGCTCTGGAGTTAGTGCAGGATATGTGACTGAAATGTCATTAAACAAATCGTATACATCCACAATATACTGCTCGTAGTCCCAGTCACCTTCCAATATATAAACAGTATTGTCAAAATCATAATCTGGATTATAAGGCAGGGATAAAGAAAAATCTTTAAAATAGAATGTATTATCTTCAATAAACCCAACCATAAACCATACATTATCTGATTTCAAGAATTCTGAAGGGTGATGCCAGACATCACCTGGATTGAATGTGCCAAAGAGCATATTGCTGTCAGGGTAATCTTTAATAGAATTTATAGATTTTCCGTCCATTTTAAACACACAGAAATTTTCCAATATTTCAGTAGTGTTGTTTTCAAAAAGGAAAGTGTACTTGTATTCTTGTGTGTTTTCATCATATATGCGAAGCATTTTGACGTTTATTTTTGGAACGTCATATATCTTTGTGTTAAAAGTCCTTGAGGTGTTTACGCAATAGTATTGGTTATTTATTGTAAATATCATTCTATAGCTTATTGTTATATTTTGGGGGATATCGTCTTCTGCCATGAAGCTGTAATACATATGCTTATATACATAATTTTCTCCAGGTTTCAATGCCTCGTTTTCCAGCTTATTATAATAGTGATTATCATATACATTTACATTTTGCATATCTGCATCACAGATGTTTTCTATTTTCAAATAGCTGACATGGGCTGCCCGCAGCTCACCCCTCATTGATGAATCTTCCTGGTTAATGCTGTTATTAAAGCCTATTATGCTTTTATTATCCAGAAGTGAAATTGATGCATATTTACTGCCGTCTTGTATATTTGTTATTTGGCACTTCACTTTGCTTTTTGCGCTTTGATAATATTCCGAATAGTTGTACATGGAATCAGGGGCATCGGTGTCATCAAGTAAGTTAGTGCTTAACACAGCCTCAGCAGTGTAAAAAAGCTGCGGATAAAAATCCACATAGTATTTGCCGTTTTCAGTATACCAATTTAAGCTGGCTGGTACATTATAGCTTATTTTTAATTCAGTTGTCTGATATGGTTTAATTACTATATCTTCTATTTGGTCAGTGATTCCATCGTAGGTTCCGTCAAAAACATAGTCAGCTGAAATTAACTGTATATTTCTTAAAGTTTTATTGGTAATTTTTATAGTAAACTCAAATGCTTCCCCGATTTTGACTTCATTGCTTGCTAATGTGAAGCTAAAAGAAAGCCTTCCTCCATTATCATTATCCGGCCCGCTGTCGTTTGCCAAAGCGCTTGGAGCGGCAAAAATAACAATCAGTATTAGTAGTAAAATAATCTTTCTAATCATTTTATTCACCTTTATCTGTCGGAACATTCTTTTTCACTCTTATTATTACAAGCAAAATCACGGCAGTGCCGCATAGCGCCAGCGCAATCCACACCCATAGGGGGATATAGGGCATTTGCTTTACGTCGACATTTTTAACTGACATATCCTCCGTGGGGGACGCAATTGCAGAGGTTGCTGCAGCGGCAGTGTCTACGGGAGCAGGGATGTCAGTCGGAGAAGGAGTTTCATTTGATGCAGGCGTGGGCTCAGGCGTTGCTGTGATTTCAGGAGTAGGGATGGGCTGGGATGTTGCGGTAAGCATCACAAGAACTTCCACTTCATCGTGATGGTACTCTAACTGTAAATCGTAATTATAAAGGTTATTGCCGAGATAATCCGACCACATTTTATACTCATCGTTATTTTCATATTTTTCAACATAGTAAACATAGTATGTAGACCAGCCTATAAGCATATTATCATCTTCGATATAATATCCATATGTGTATTCTCCGGGCATCCATTTGTAGTCATACACAGGTATGTCCATCTCAATAGTTTCTCCCGCTTGTATTGTGGGAAACAGATAGTCAGGCATGTATATCCCCAGTCCGGTAAAATCAACAAAAAAGTTATTTATGCTGCTTGCTGACGTGTTGGTTAGCTTCATGGTTGTATTTACAAAATAGCCGTCCTCGTTTTTGGTGCCCTTTAGTTCCAGCTTGATAAGGGGTAAATTATAATATAACGCAGGGTAATTTTTGGCTGCGGTTACTCCGTAATATTTGCCGTCCATTTCAAATAGCAAGTTATGATAGGCATTTACTCTGCCCGGCAGGTCATAAAGCCCTGTTGTATCATTAAACTGGGTGGAGACTTCTGCCTGCGAATCAGGCTCAATATCAATTTCATAGAGGTACCCATATCTGCCCTTTATGTTTATATCTTCAATTATTTTATCGCTTACATTTTTAATAATCATCTCATTAAAAATCAAACCGTAATATTGGTACTGCCCTATTTCAGGCCATATTTCTCTGCATTGATATGTGACGTATTTTTTGCTGTCCGCGAATTCATATGTGAGATATTCGATCCCGTCCTCAATGTTGTCTATTTCCAGGGTGATTTGCCCGGGAGTTTTTACATAGTATATATATGTATCTTCTGTTTTGACGCATACTTCAGGCTGCAGGATTGCATATTGCTTATTGCCGTCGGCATACCAGTTGATTGTTTCGCCGGCATTGACAGTAATATCAATCTGTACAGTCTGATACGGTTTAATATCAATATATTCTTCATAGCTGATAAAATAATCCTGAAGAAGCCTTACCCAGTCAAATGCTTCGCCGGTATAATTGGTTATCTCCGCGGTAAAAGTATATTCTTCTCCAATAGCAATGTGATACGAAGAGGGGATTATTTTAATTCCGAATGCTGAATCTCCGCTGTAAAAGGAGGCGTCATTTGCCAAAGCCGTTGGCATGGCAGCTGCGGCAAAAAGCACAGCCAGTAAAAATATTTTCTTAATCATCTCTTCACCTTATACATTTTCTGTAAATTTATTGTACATCTGGATTATACATGATAAAATTACCCTGTGCAATAATTTAAGTTATCATAAAGGCACAAATCAAGGAGAAAGAATGTTTTTCACCCCCTTATGGTTTTATTTTAAGCAGCTTTTCACCACTTTAATAGTTGAGGTGGGGCTGTTTTATTTTCTGGTTTCCAAAAGGCCGGTTAAGCTTTTGTCAGCGGCTGTGTTTAATGTGTTTACTCACCTGTCTCTTAATATATTTTTTTCATATATGCTCCTTACCCAAATAGGTTATAATATATATGTATATCTTTTCGGCGAGGTAATGGTCACGCTGATTGAGGCTGTGCTTTATTATGTTTCAAAGTGCATTCCCAAGTTCAAAAGGGCAGTTTTGCTTTCGGTGGTATTCAACATTGCCTCCATTATTGTGGGGCAGATGATAAATTTGATATTAAAAATTTAAAGGAGAACATTATGCAAAGATGCGGATGGGGCGAACACGAAATTATGATAGCCTACCACGACACGGAGTGGGGCAAAATAACAAAAGATGATACTGTGCTTTTTGAGTTCCTTGTGCTTGAAAGCGCCCAGGCGGGCTTAAACTGGCTGACCGTTTTGAAAAAGCGTGAGGGCTACCGAAAGGCCTACGATAATTTCGACTACAAAAAGGTTGCCGAATATGACGAAAAAAAAATGGAACAGATGAAAAACAACCCGGGAATCATCCGCAACCGCTTAAAAATCGAAAGTTCCGTCAACAACGCACGGAGATTTATGGAGGTGCAAGAAGAGTTCGGCTCATTTTATAATTACCTGTGGAGCTTTGTGGACGGAAAGCAGATAGTCAACCATTGGGAACAGCAAAGCCAAGTTCCCGCCAGCACGCCCCTTTCCGATAAAATATCCAAGGATTTAAAAAAGAGGGGGTTTAGGTTCGTCGGGACGACTATTGTTTATTC
>CAZDZB010000102.1:0-7882 GCA_964509795.1 uncultured Christensenellaceae bacterium
GTAAAGTAAACCAATGATTTTTCCATACTGTCTCCTTTTTAATTGCTCTATATTTACTTTTTTTAAAATGAGCAGATATTATTTTTATATTATCTTCTATCTTTATTATAATACCCAAAGTACACAATAGGTCAAGCGAAATTCGTTTTTATTATAAATTTTTATACGGGCCTATCGTTTCACCTCTTAATATATCCTGCTTCACCAATTGCTTCAAACTGTTAAGAGAATTTCTTATTACATATATATGAAATATGCAGCTTTATATATTTACACCTATGCTAATTATTTTCATAATCATATTATAGGTTATTTATAGGTTATTTATATCCTATTTTATGTTCTATTATTTATTATACTATTAGATGTATTTTTTGTAGGTATTTAAAAGGCCACTTGAGAAAGCAGCCTTTTACAGTTATTGAAAGTTTTCTTGCTCTATTCTACATACTCATAGAATTCTTCAACTGTCATGTTGTCTCCCGCCAGCCCGTTGTATAGGTATACATATGTTTCAGCGTCCGTTTCACCATCTTTATAAATCAAAAAGTCAGCAATGATGTTAAAGGGCTGTCCGGTTCCATCCTGGAAATCTTCCATTATTTCCTCGTATTCCTCATCTTCTGCTATTCTTACATCTATATGAAGGAAATCTGCCAGGCCCTGGGCTGATGATACATAAGGCAGGTAGGCATCGCCTGTAACAAATGATGTGAAATCATCTGCCCTGTTTTCATTGCCGTAATCATCAGTAATTCCATAATAGAGAACCTGCGGGCCGAAAGATAGATATTCCACTAAAGCGTCAAAATCAATAGGGTCATTAGGAATCGCGGAATCCTGCGCTGCAGGCGCATACAATCTTATGGGTTGTATATTCCGTCCCAGTTTTTAACTGTGAACTGCTTTGCTTCGTCTTCTTCGGGGTTTGCCGGCGGGTGCAGAAAATGCCCCACATCCATTGAAACCCACTCACCGTCCAGGTAAACCTCAACTCTTCCATGGTCACCCTGAACGTGTCCTTCCAGCAAAGATATTCCCGAAACTGCTCTGTAAACCTGGTCATATGTCAGATCAATGCCGTTTTCTTCAAGCAGCACATTCAGCTGCTCATATTCATCACGCCCCATGCCCCTGTTAAGTTCAGATTCTACTACTGCAAGCGGCAGGCATCCATACATTTCCTCAAATGCTTCAAAGGTATATACTGTTACTCTGCATTCCAAGCCATACGCTCTTGCTATAGCGCAGTATATTTCTGCATAGTCAAAGCATATTCCGTATATCTTTCCGTCATCTGTTACACGTTCAATCCTTTTGCTGGCAGGATAAATCCCTGGAAGTATCTCATTCCATCTGTGTGGGTAACCTGCGTCAATATATGTATTCTCCGCACCCGCGTATTCCATATTATTGACCTGCCAGTCAAATATCTGCTGTGCTATTTCCGCGTCTGTACCTGTGAATCCATCTGCCCCTATCTGCTCTAATATCTCCTGGGAGAATACTTCCGTGGAAATGTCCCAGATTTCATACTGCTCTTCGTAAGGGCATTCACCCTGGAATACAGTGACCAGCTCTCCATTGGACACTGTCGGCTGCTGCGTCTCCTCGGTTGTAACTGTCGTTTCTGCGGGTTCAGTTGCCTCTTGTGTTTCAATTGCTTCAGTTAACTCAGTCTCTTCATTCTCAGTTGCGTCGCTGCATGCTGCCATTGCAAGCAGAATGCACAAAACCATAGAAAAGAATACTATCCTCTTCATCGCACTCCCTCCTTAAATGAACGTTATTTGTTAATTGTATCACATACAATTTATTTTTCAAATATAAAAATTATCCATTTGGGTTGCTGCATATTTCAAACTCAGCCTTCCTTAATTACCGTCCCTCCAAAAGGCAGAATCCATACTTCTTCACCCGTTATGTCCGTATTTGCTGCATACATTATTTTTTTGTACGTTATATCAGCTTTATATGTTTTTTCCTGTGACCTGTTTATAATAACGGTGTATCTTAGGCTCTCATATACAATGCTGTATCGAAGAAGGTCTTCATTTTCGTTTGGTTCATAGGTGAAAAACCCGTTTTTAAATGCAGTATCTTCATTTCTTATTGCGGCTAAATCGGCCATCAAATCCCTTATGTCATCCCTTGCGCTCTTCCATGGAAAGGTGGAACGGTTGTAAGGGTCTTTGTACCCCTGCACTGCTGTCTCATCGCCGTAGTATACGCATGGGTTGCCGGGCAGTGTAAACAATATTATGAAAAACAAATTTATTCTTTTTACCGCAAGGCTTAATTTTTCATCATCAAGCTCATACTTTCTTTTCTGCCACAAACCCAGCTCGCTTTCATCAGGAGCTTCGCCTAAAAGCGTCGCCAGGCGAATGCTGTCATGTGTTCCTGTCAGATTCATCAGTGAACGGAATACATCCGCAGGGTAATTTTCCTGCAGGGCCATTATAATCGAGCACAAATCCCCCGATGTGCTCTTCCCTGTAAGGTAGCCTATTAAGCCCTCCCTCAAAGGGTAATTTGACACCGAGTCCAAACTGTCGTCAATGATGTATTTTCTTTCTATGCCGTAGCTTACTTTGCTGCTGGCGTCTTCCCACACTTCCCCCAGCAAAACAGGCGCTTCGCAGAAATTGCGTGCAGCGCTTTTTAGCTCCTTAATGAAATCATCGGGGAGCTCGTCGGCGACATCCAGCCGCCATCCCATTATGCCCATGCTCATCCATTTTTTAATTATTCCGTTTTTTCGGTTAAAAAGAAACTCCCTGTAAGAAGCATCGTTTTTATTAACTTCCGGCAGTGAAGTAACCCCCCACCATGAATTATACTTATCGGGGAATTTTTTAAAAGTATACCAGCTGTAATATGGAGAGCTCTCCCCATGGTATGCCCCTTCTCCCGGATAGTTATTGTATTTATTAAAGTAAATGCTGTCATCACCTGTGTGTGAAAACACTCCGTCAAGCATTATATGCATGCCTAATTTTTTAGCTTTGTCAATAAGCTCTTTCAAGGCGGCATCGTCACCGTACATCGGGTCAACTTTTGAGTAATCCCCTGTGTCGTATTTGTGATTGCTGGCGGCCTCAAAAATAGGGTTTAAATATATAACATCAATGCCCAGGCTTTTTATGTAATCAAGCTTTTGAGTGACTCCTTTGAGGCTGCCGCCGAAAAAGTCCCACTCCACTATGGCGTTGTCGCTGTCGTATATATATAGCGGTTTGTCATCCCAGGAAGTGTGATAAAGTATATTGTCTTTCAGCACAGGGTTTCCCGCAGGGCGGTAAAACCTGTCCACATATATCTGATACATTACAGCGCCTTTAAACCAGGACGGTACAGGTTCATTTTTAAATACCGTAAGCTGGTATTTATTTTCCGCCTCTGGCGACTTCTGTGCCTCTCCGCCCACACCTGCTTTGGGGACAATCTAATCTTTTTTTGTTTTTTCAACTGCCTCAAAATAATAATGCACAAGGCAGGGCTTACTTGGCGCGGTTACGCTGGCGGCAAATGCACCGCCCGATTTTGCCATCTCCACTGTCTTGTCAAAACCGTGGAGATACACTTTTTCAGCGGACGGCAATTTCACTGTAAAATTTACTGCAGTGCCGCATGGCACTGCTCCGAAAGGGGTTTTATATTCAGCAATTTGTGAATTGTATATTTTATTCATGTACTATCCTGTTTCAATGCTGCAGCGACAATATTTTTTCGTAAAGCTCAATGTATTTTTTGGCGGATTTATCCCAGGAAAAGTCTGCCTGCATATTCCTTTCGCACATCATGTCCCATTTGTCCTTGGAATTTGTATAAATATCAAAGGCGTATTTTATAACGTTTAGCATATCGCCGGCATTATAATTGGCAAATGAAAATCCGCTGCCTTCGTTTGTGAATTCATTGTATGGGTCTACTGTGTCTTTAAGCCCGCCTGTTTCCCTTACTAATGGCAGTGTGCCGTATCTCATTGCTATCAGCTGGCTTAGGCCGCATGGTTCAAAGTCCGAAGGCATCAAAAACAAATCGCTTGCAGCGTATATTTTTCTTGCTATTTCATCGTTGTACATTATGAAGCATTTGCATCTGTTTTTGTATTTGCCCTCCAAATGCGCGAAAACTTTTTCATAATACATTTCGCCTGTACCTAGCAGCACAAACTGCACAGGCAGCTGCATCATCTCGTCAAAAACGTGCAGAATCAAATCAAGGCCTTTCTGCCTGTCAAGCCGGGTAACTATGCTTATAATCATGTCTTTTTCGTTGTCCAGGCGAAACTCTGCGGCAAACCCTTTTTTGTTTGCCTCCTTGCCTTCCGGCGTGCTGTATGTTTTGTATATCTTTATGTCACCGTTGGGATTGAATGAGTCCACGTCAAGGCCGTTAACTATCCCCAGAAGCTTAAAGGAGTTCTCTTTTAATATGTGCTCTAGCCCCTCTCCGTAATAGGCTGTCTTTATCTCTTCTGCGTATGTTTCGGAAACTGTGGTCACGTAATCGGCATTGTAAATGGCGCCTTTGAGCAGGTTGATGCTGCCTTCATACTCCAATTCATTGTAGTACCTTCCGCCCTTTTCAAGCCCCATCATGTCTGTTGCGGCCTCCAGGGGAAACTTGCCCTGAAACCTCAGGTTATGAATAGTAAACACCGTTTTTATATCTTTGTAAAGATCATACTGCTTATAATAGGCTTTTAAAAGCAACTGTATGGACGCGCTCTGCCAGTCGTGGCAGTGGATTATATCCACCTTTTCAATGTAATTGAGCGCCGTAAGCACAGCAAATGAAAAATAGATAAAGCTTTCGTCTGCCCCGCCGTATCCGTAAAGAATATCCCTGTCAAAGTGCTCTTTATTATCTATAAAGTAAAATACCTTGCCATCAAGATCCATCTTTATTAATCCGCAGTAAACGTCATGTCCCCAAAAACTGACGGTGTATTCAGCAATCCTCTGTCCTTTCTTTTTCAGGTTTTCGTCCATGTTGCTGTAATATGGCAATATTGTGCTCACCTTTATGCCCTCTTTTATCAGCGCGTTGGGAAGAGCGCTTACAACGTCCGCCAGGCCTCCGCTTTTGAAAAACTCCCTGCATTCTGATGCCGCGAATAAAATATGAGTATTGCTTGTCATATTTCAAGCTCCTTCCTTAACACTATCGGGTTGTCCACCGTGCCGCGCAGGGTGATGCCATCGCTTATTATTACATTCCTGTCGGATATAACGTACTCTAAAACCACGTTGTCGCCTATCTCGCAGCCTTCCATTAATATGCTGTTTGACACTGTTGAGTTGGTTCCGACTTTTACTTTTCTGAAAAGCAATGAGTTGCTTACTTTGCCGTCTATTCTTCCTCCGCTCGCTATGCACGATAGTGTGACGTTGGCATTGTGCATGTACCTGGTCGGGTGGTTGTCCTTTTCCTTTGTGTATATTTTATCTTCACCTTTAAATATCTGGTTGGAAAGCTCCGGGTCCAGAAGCTCCATGCTGGTTTTGAAATATTGATTTATTGTGTTTATGCGCCTTAAAAATCCTTCAAACACTACATTCCCTACAGCAAGTGAAGAAAGGTTTTCGTTTATTATTTCAAGCATGTCTATTTCGCCTGAGTCCTCGCTGAATTCCAGAAAATCAAGCATAACCTTCTGAGAGACTATGACCATTCCCGCATACTGGTACTTGCAGTCCATAATCTTTCCATAGCTTATTTTGTTTACATTACCTTGCTTGTCACAGCCGATAAATATATCATTTACGGGATTTATGTTATTATCCGTAGGCGTGGTTATAAAAGTGACGTCATTTCCGCTTTCTTCATGTTTTTTTATGGCGCTTTCATAGTTAATGTGGCACAAGGTATTGGGGCAAACAATCAAAACCTGGTCTGCGCTGTTTCTGTCAAAAACTACGCTGTTTTTGTAAAAGTCCATCATATTTATGTTTACGTCCATTGCCCGGCGCAGCCTGTTTGCGCCCTGCAATATAATAAGCGACCTGCTCTTTCGGCTTAAGCCCCATTCATGCCCTGTGCCTACGTGGTCCAAAAGGCTTCTGTATTTGTCGGAGGCCACCAGTCCGATTTTTTTGATTGAACTGTTTACCATGTTGCTGATGGCGAAGTCAACCAGGCGGTACCTAGCATAAAAAGGAAGAGTAATGGCGTTTCTGTGAATTGTCAGCTGTCCTAGGCCCGTAGTCGGATTATTCAATATTATTCCTATAGTTTTTTTCATATGTATCTTTACCTAATTCTAGGGATTCTCCTTTATTATTTTTATTAACTACATTGATGATGTCTGGTCCATATGGTCTTTATAATAAAGCTTAACTTCTGAACCGGCTTTTATGTTTCCTTTTATGTCACCGGCTTTTATGTCCATATTTTCCCCGACTACGGCATTCTTTATTGTAACTGAGTTTTGTATTTTTGAGTTTGCCAGTATAATTGAGTTTTCGACAACTACGTCCTCGCCAATGTAAACATTGTTTGACAATATGGAGTTTTTAACAGTCCCCTGCACCAGGCAACCGTCGCATATAAGCGAATTTTTCACGTTTGCCTTTTCTCCCAAAAGGTGCGGTATTCCGTTTTCATTGTTTGAGTATATGGGAAAACTGCTGTCATTTAAGTCAATGGGAGGATTGTCGCTCAAAAGTTCAAGGCTCGCCTCATAATACGATTCCACTGTTCCCACGTCCCGCCAGTATCCTTCAAACCTGTACGCCATAAGATTATATTTATCCTGTATCATATGCGGGATTATGTTGCCTCCAAAATCATTTCTGGATTCTTTATCCTCGTGGTCTCTTATAAGCTCTTCTCTTAATACTTCCCATTTGAAAACATATATGCCCATGGACGCAAGAGTGGCTTTAGGAACTTTTGGCTTTTCGAGGAATTCAATTACCCTGTCGTCCTTGTCTGTCGCCATTATCCCGAATCTGCTGGCTTCTTCAATTGGGACATCCATAACCGCGATTGTAACGTCGGCATCCTGTTCTTTGTGAAAATCTATCATCATGGAATAATCCATTTTGTATATATGGTCTCCTGATAAAATTATTACATTGTCCGGGCTATACTGGTCAACGAACTCAATGTTTTGGTATATGGCATCCGCCGTGCCCCGGTACCAGTTCCCGCCGTCCATTCCCATATACGGAGGCAGCACGCTTACTCCTCCCCCGACGGTATCTAATGCCCAGGGAGCACCCGTGCTTATATATGAGTTCAAAACCAAAGGCTTGTACTGGGTAAGCACCCCTACAACTTCTATGTCTGAATATCTGCAGTTGCTTAAAGGAAAGTCAATAAGCCTGTATTTGCCCCCAAAAGGCACAGCAGGCTTTGCCGTGCTGTGGGTCAGCCCTCCCAGTCTGCTTCCCTGTCCGCCTGCCAGTAACATTGCTACTGTATCGTGTTTCTTCATCCTGTAACCTTCCTTCCTGTCTATTTATAAGTTTATTTTTACGTTCCAAATGTCATTTACATATTCTCTTATTGTCCGGTCACTTGAAAAATGCCCCGACATAGCTATATTATATATCTGCTTTTTAACAAATTCGTCTCGATTGTTTTTGTAGCTGTCCTCGCATTTTTTGCAGTGGTCAAAATAGCTGTGGAAATCCTGCAGCACGAAATACTGGTCGCCTTGAACCATAAGGCTGTCGTAAATGTCATTGAACTGGTCCATTCCGCCGCCGAAAAATCCCGCCTTAAGCTGCCCTACCACTTTGCGCAGCACAGGGTCTTTTTCCAGCACATTCCAAGGGTCATACCCCTGCTGCCTTAATTTAATTATGTCATCCACAGTCATTCCGAAAATGCAGATGTTTTCATCCCCCACCAAATCCTTTATTTC
>CAZDZB010000103.1:0-7733 GCA_964509795.1 uncultured Christensenellaceae bacterium
CCGGATATCTTGGGCATTCTGTAGGAAGCCAAAGCCGCCAGTGACACCAAAAAAGCCGCAAATGCGGTTATAAAAAATCCGGTAGTCTCAATGCTCGGAACCGCTAAATACCCCAAAACCTTGCCTGCCGCTATCAAGGCGCCCGCCTCTGCCGCTGTCGCAGCCGCGTCAAACTCCGTGCTCAGCCCCTGCAAAGCAATCAGCATTGTCCTTGGCACTATAAAAACGCCGATTCCCAAAAACGCAAATGGAAGCGCAATGAAAATAAGTGATTTGTTTTCAGAACTTAGCCTTTTGCAAACGGCTGCAAACACTATTCCAAGAAGGGCGAAAGTAATTATATCAAGAGCATTAAGATAAAATAACCCTAGCACATTGCTTCGCGCAAAAAGCTCATACCATTCTTTAACTGTATCGGGGTAAACACTCCATTTTGTGAAAAGCAGCTGAAATAAATATAAAAGAGCCGCCAAAAAAGACGCCAATCCCCCAAGCTTGTACAAAAGATTATATTCGCTTTTTTTAATTCCGTTTATTTCCGTACTATTTTGTTCCATAATATTCTCCTTTATAATTACTACTTATGTTTATTACCCATTATTTTCTCTTGTCAAACGCCTCTTGATTATTTGTGTGAACAAAGAGACTGCCTAAGATATTTTCTCAGGCAGTCGTTTTTCAGCTGTTTTTTGTTTTATATATTTTTTCCAACGCCAAATCAAGATACTTAACCATAGGCTCTTTTATCTTAATTAAGCGCTTATCCCAGCCTAGGCCGTGATTAATGGAATCTTCCACAAACTTAGCCTGCGCTAAAAACTCATTATACATATCTTTGTTCCCTTTGTTTAGGATAATGATATTTATTTGCCCGTATAGCTGTGTGACTTCATAGCTCCACATGCCCGCCAGCCCTTTAGGTGAAATTGGATTGAAAAGGCCTTCCTTCATTCCCTTTTTTATAAGTTTTTCATATATCCCTGAAATAAGCTCAATAAACTGTATATAGTTATTCAGCCGTATAGATTCGCTGTCTGCATGTGCGTACATATTGTTCAGCTCCCTTGCGCTGTCAAGTTTGCTTTTCTTGAAATCATTTACCGCCGTAAAAACATTATTGAGGCAGTATACAGTGTCATCATCAGCGTCCGCAAGTATTTTTTCAATCCCATCCGACACTTCCTTGAAATATGTATTGTTTATTTCATCCAGGATTTCCTTCTTGCCTTCAAAGTGGTGATAGAACCCGCCTTTGCTGCTTCCTGCCCTTTCCACTATCTGGGCTATCGTGGCTTTTTCGTATCCGTACTCGCCGAAAATCTCTATGGCTGCCTTAATTATTCTCTTCCGCAGATCCACTTTATATCACTCTTTCTTATATTGCCAGGCTCTTTTTGTTGAATATAAATACTCCTAAAGAGTAAAGCACCGCTGAAGCCGCAATGAGTATCAGGCTGATTGTAAGCACATATTCGTTGTCGTTCAAAACTTTATCTGTGTTAAGTAGGGTGTAAAGAGTGAAATACTTGAAAAACTCAACCTTTTCGCTGATGTCTGCAACCATCTTAAACAGCACAAACAAAATGGGAATGCCGGCACCAAATGCCAGGGATGTTTTTGTATCGTTGAATATGCAGGATGACAAAAAGCTTATTCCCGCTACCACAAGCAAAATAAGTAAAGTTACCGCATTCAAAAGAATGAACCTGCCTGTTTCAAGAAGCCCGGGAAACATTGCCTCCGATAATCCTATGAGAACTCCCGTAATCAACGCCATAAGCAATGCTACTGAAGCAACCAAATACAGAGCCTGGGTTGAGGCAACCTTGACCCTTGTGTTAGGAGTCGCCAGAAGATATGCCATCGAGCCTTTATCCACATGCCTGGCAACCAGGTTGTTAGCCGCAATAATCGTATAAATTATTGGAAACACAATTAGTATAAAACCATAAAGATAGCCTGCCAGGTAAGTTGTCAGGTCGGTTCCAAGACCCACAAATCCAAACGCCTTTATCATGCCTTCAGGCATCATGTCAAACATCGCCTCCATTGCGTCGGCATTTTCAGGGTTGAACATCGTAATGCTTGTTGATACATAAATCATAAGCATGCCGAAAATAAAAACAAAAATAATCCAATTGGACTTAATATTAGATTTAAATAATGTCGGGTTCATATTACGCCTCCTTGCTTTCATAGTATTTCATAAACATATTTTCCAGCGTAACCTGCTGCGCTTCCAGATGCTTTACATCGCACTTTGAAAGCAGCAGATAAAATTCATTAAACGGGTAAGAAACAGAAACCTTAACAGCATAATCATCAATCCTGCTTGTATCAAAACTACTGGCTGCGATTTTGTCGGCATCTTTTTTGCTGCCTAATGTAACAACAAATGATTTAGTATTGACGGAGTTTAATTCACCTATATCCTGTATTGTTACAATCCTGCCCTCTTTTATTATTCCCACCCTGTCGCAGACTTTCTGCACTTCTTCAAAAATATGCGATGACATAAGAATAGTTTTGCCCTTTTGCTTTTCGCCTTTCAGAAGTTCCATAAATACGTTCTGCATCAATGGATCAAGCCCGCTTGTGGGTTCATCCAGAATGTAAACTTTGGGGTCATGCATGAATGCGACTATTATGCCCAGTTTCTGCTTCATGCCCTTTGACATCTTCTTTATTTTCCCCTGAGTATCAAGGTCAAACATTTTTATAAGCTCATCTCTTCTTTTTGTGTTTTTCATGCCCCGCATGTTTCCCATGAATGTCAAAAACTCCATTCCGGTCATGTAATCAAGCATGTTCATTTCACCCGGGAGATAGCCGATTGTTTTCTGCAGGCTGCTTCGCTTATGGCGGCAGTCAAGGCCATTTATCAACGCTTCCCCTTTTGACGCATTGGTGAAACCCATCAAGGCTCTTATGGTCGTAGTCTTTCCTGCCCCGTTTGGCCCCAGGTAGCCGAACACTTCGCCTTCCTTGACTTCAAAGCTAATGTCAAAGATGCCCTTTTTGCTGGGGTAAATCTGAGTCAGGTTCTTTACTTGTATCATATAAATGCCTCCTCGATAATAATTCCATTCACAGACCGACGGTCGGTCTGTGGTTTAAGTGTAAAGAAATTCTGCTTTTTTGTCAAGCGAAATTTTAAAATTTAATTTTAATCAAAAAAGAATTAGTCCGACAACAGTCGACATAATTCCAAAAATGTATGTGATATAATTTTACTAGTTAAATATCTTTAAGCGTTTCCGCTCAATTTTATTTACACGTATTTTATCTTAAAAAGGAATGTCCCCGATTGCAAATCAATCAGGGACATTTCCTTTTACACACTTTATTATATAGTATCCTTTATCCTTGGCGATCACGCCGCACTCAGGATAAATGCCCTCCAGATGCTTAATGGCCGAAGGGGCGCCTTGCTTTTTTTGGATTACGCAGTAAAACCTACCGCCTTGATTCAGATAATTTATGCTTTGGTCAAACCATTCATAATAGACTGCTTTCCCTGCCCTTATGGGAGGGTTTGTTACTATTACGTCATATGTACCTGAGATGTTTTGAAACCCGTCGCTTTGCACTACTTCCATGCCTGCATGCTCGGCATTTGCTTTTGCCAGCATTACCGCTCGCTCGTTTATGTCGCACATCACCGTACGGCACCCAAAAGCTTTGGCCAGGGATATTCCTATTGCGCCATAGCCGCAGCCCATATCAAGCAGGCTTTCAAACTTCGGTTCATTCAGCACGGTTTTGATTAGCAAATCAGATCCGAAATCTACTCCGCTTTTTGAAAACACCCCATCGGCAGTTTCCAGGTTAATTGAATAATTTCCCGCGTTGTATACCAATTTGTATCTCTGCATCTTGGATGAGGGCGATTGAGTAAAATAATGGTCCTGCTTTTCGGGTGTATCTTTCATGTGCTCTACCTTGCTATAAAAAGCAGCTTCTTATTTTCTGCTCGCCATCTCTATGGCGTCAAATTTACACGTCTGATAGCACTTCCCGCATCCCACGCATTTTTCCGGGTCAACTTTGTGTATCTGCTTTACTTCGCCTTCAATTGCGTCGTATTCGCATACCTTTTTGCACATTGTGCAGCCTATGCATTTGCCTTCTGATATAACAGCGACCAAACGTTTTTCGATGTCATATGCTATACATTCCCTCGGACATTTCTCGGCGCATATGCCACAGTTTACGCATTTTTCATAATCAATAACCGGCAGGTCATTAACCATTTCAATAGCTCCCTGCGGGCAGGCCTTTGCACATATGCCGCAGCCTATGCAGCCCACTTCGCATGCGCTGCGAACTTCCGCTCCTTTGGCCGTAGCTCTGCACTTGATTATGGTGGAAGCTGAAACAGGAACAAGGGCAATTATTTCCCTTGGACAGGCCATCACGCATTTTCCGCATGCAATGCACTTTTCTCTGTCTACCTGCGCTACATTGTCCACAATAGTTATTGCATCAACAGGGCAGACTTTGGCGCAGTTGCCAAGGCCCAGGCAGGCATATTTGCATGCCTTATATCCGTCTGCCAGCTGGGACGCAGCCTCGCAGTTGGTTATTCCTTCATAAGTATATTTTATGTGAGCGTTCTGGATAGTGCCCTGGCACCTGACCACGGCCACCAGCGGCTCAACATTGTCCGCCTCAACGCCCATTATTTCGCCCAGTTTGGTTACCTGCGCGGCTGTGCACACAGGGCATCCGTTAATTTGAGCGGTTCCTTCGGCTACAGCTTTTGCGAAACCATCACAGCCCGGATATCCGCACGCTCCGCAGTTGGCTCCCGGCAGGGCATCGCGCACTTTGCCTATGAGCGGATTAACCTCCACAGCAAAAAATTTTGAAGCCAGTGCCAAAAGTATGCCGAATATTAATCCCAACGCACCTATTACAATAGCTGCCGCTAATATATTAGTAAACATTTATTTTCTCCTTAAAATAATGTAATCGTCGATTCAATCAGCCTGCCAGCCCCTGAAAAGCCATAAAAGCAATTGACAGAAGGCCCGCTGAAATAAGCGCTATCGGGAAACCTTTGAAGGGCTCTGGAATATCCGCATCCTCCAGCCTTTCTCTTACGCCGGCGAATAATATAAGCGCCAATGAAAAGCCAAGGGCTGCGCCTACTCCGTTAAACAGTGACTCAACCAGAGTATACTCGTTCTGCATGTTAATTAGCACAACGCCCATAACCGCGCAGTTTGTAGTGATCAATGGGAGATATACGCCCAATGCTGAATACAGTGCAGGGTTTGTTTTTTGTATAAGCATTTCAACGAACTGAACCAAAGCCGCAATAACCAGAATAAAAGCAATTGTCTGCAGATACATTAAATCCGGCACTTTTTCCGCAGCGACACCGAAATTAACAAGCCATGTGGGCTGCAGGAATATTTTCTGTACTATCCATGTAAAAACTGAAGCTAACGCCATAACAAACGTAACGGCTGCTCCCATGCCCACAGCGGTCTCTAATTTTTTGCTCATTCCCAGGAACGGGCATATTCCTAAAAACCTTGAAAGAACAAAGTTATTAACCAGCGCTGCTGAAACTATTATCATTACTATGTTTTGAATACTTGCCATAATGTCCTCCTATTCTTTGACAGACATTACGTTAAGCAATGCCAGCAGCAAACCCAGAGCGATAAATCCGCCCGGTGCCAGTATGAATATCAGAGCCGATTGATAGGACGCGCCGAAAACCTGCATGCCAAACCATGTGCCGTTGCCTAAAATCTCTCTAACAGATGCAAGCAATGTAATGGCTATGGTGAATCCCAGCCCCATGCCAAGCCCGTCAAGTATTGATGCGAATGGTTTGTTCTTTGACGCAAATGCCTCAGCCCTCTGCAAAATAATGCAGTTAACAACAATCAACGGAATAAAAAGCCCCAGTGATTCATAAAGCGATGGCAAAAACGCCTGCATAACCAGCTGAACTATAGTAACAAATGTTGCTATAACAACTATAAAAGCAGGTATGCGTATTTTTTCGGGTATAAATCCCTTTATCAATGAAATAACAAAGTTTGAACCCACCAAAACAAATGTGGCGGCCAGCCCCATGCCTATGCCGTTGGTTGCGGATGTGGTAACAGCCAATGTAGGGCACATTCCAAGCAGAAGCCTGAATACAGGGTTTTCTGTGGTTATGCCATTTAAAAATATTTTCCTATAATTCATCAGCCTTGCTCCTTTATCAATTTATCAATTAAGTCAGCTACGGCATCTACTCCGGATGTTACTGCCCTGGATGTTATTGTCGCGCCTGTGAGCGCATCAACTGCCTGGTCGCTGCCCGGCTCATCCTTGGATAAAACAGGGTATATCTTGCCTTTGTACTGGTCTCTGAAATCCTCTTTTACGGCGTTTGCCCCAAGGCCTGCAGTCTCGTTGTGGCTGCTTATTACAACACCCGTGATTTCCTTATCTGTATTAACGCCTACAATTATGGCGATATCCCCACCATAGCCTTTGGACGCGACATTTACAACATATCCCGCAAACTCGCCGTCCTGCATCGCCTTATACACTTCATTTATCTGCGGATTGCCCTCGGAAACCAAATCTTTCCACTGGCTTTCATCCAAAGCCTCAAATTCAGCTTCAGGGAAAGCCTGCTCCATGGAAACTTGCAACTGGTGTGCAACCTGCTGCGCAATTGGCTCTTTGGTGTACATATATGTAACACCCAGCAAAAGGCCCAAAATGAATGTGATCGCAAAAAGCTTTAACGGTAACTCAAGATACTTACGCATTGCCCTTCACCTCCCCGAAAACTTTTGGTTTTGTGAATCTGTCTATCAGCGGAACGAAAATATTCAGCAATAATATTGACAGGCTTACACCCTCTGCACTGTTGCTGTATAGCCTTATGATGACTGTCATTATGCCCACGCCCAGCGCCATGATAACCTGTCCTTTTTTTGTGACAGGTGATGTGGTGTAGTCAGTTGCCATAAAAAACGCGCCCAGCAAAAGGCCTCCGCCTAAAACGCCTGCGAACGATTTCATTATGTCCATTCCGCCAAGCAGATAGGACAAAATAAACACTGTTCCGATATATATAACAGGTATTCTCCAGTTAATAACTTTTTTAATTAAAAGGTATAATCCGCCGACAAGCAATGCTATCGCCGAAACTTCGCCGATACATCCGGAAATGTTTCCTATTGCCATATTAGCAAGAAGTTCATTTGTTACAGGAGTTCCGGCCTTCAAAAGCGCCATTGGCGTAGCCGCAGAAACAGTGTCCACTGTGCCCGGCTCAATCCACCTTGTCATAGCAACAGGCCATGATGCCACCAAAAATACTCTTCCTGCCAGTGCCGGGTTAACAAAATTGTGTCCCAGTCCTCCGAAAGGCTGCTTTACAATTGCGATTGCAAACATTGCTCCAAGCATAGCCATCCACCATGGAACTCCAACGGACAGGTTCATTCCAAGCAGCAGCCCTGTTACAGCAGCTGATAAATCCTTTATGCTGCCAGGCCTTTTGAAAAGCTTCAGTATCAGCCATTCAACAATTACAGCGCTTGCCACTGACACTCCCAGGATTATTGCCGCCCTTACTCCGAAAAAGTATATTCCGACTCCGCACGCGGGCAAAAGAGCTATCAGCACATCCAGCATGATTTTTTGCGTATCGGTCTTTGCAAACACATGGGGTGATGACGAAACAAAAAGTTTTGTACTCATAAATT
>CAZDZB010000104.1:0-7624 GCA_964509795.1 uncultured Christensenellaceae bacterium
GAAGATACTGCGATAATGCTAAGTGCTGAGACGCTTGAAAACATGCAGGGCCTGTGGTATCTGGTGGGCAAGGACGGAAAAATAACCGATATACAAAAAGACCTGGGTTTTGCTTATGAATTTTATGGCAATCAGTTTGATACATATAATGATTTTGAACTGACTAACACAGGTACAGAATTTTACTTTATTGATGAAAACTCGTTTGAATATGTTACCAGCACAGGCAGCGTTATATCAGTTGACATAGTTTTCGAGCAGATAGGCGGGCTTGACGTTATGACTTATCTGGTCAATACGGCCCAATACCACCTGATTAAAGTCACCCATGAAGAGTTCGAAGTATATAATGGGCAAAGCATTTCCTTGACATTGGAGCAGCTGCAGGGATTCTGGAGATTGGCAGGCAGCAACGGGCAAATAGGAAATGACAGCGCTGACACTGATTTTGCGTATAAATTCACTGAAAGCACTTTTACCTCATTCAGCAATTATCAAGTCGGAAGCAAGGATGTGGCATTCAGCATGATAGACAACAAAACCCTGTCCTTTATGGGCGGTGACGGAGTCTCATACATGGCAGAAATCACCTTTGAAACCATCGACGGAATTGACGTTATGACCTATACTTTTAACGCAATTGACTACCACTTCGTAAAGACAACGTATGAAGAATATATGCAGGATGCGGTGCTTTCTCAGATAGTTTACGGCTTCTGGGTGATGATAGGTGCCCAGGGGCACATAAGCGAAGAAACATGGGAAGAGGGCAATGCGATTGAATTTGCCGAAGGCATGATGACTACATACGCAGGCTATGAAGTATCCATTCAGACATCTGATTTCGAAATTCAAGGCAATACCGTAATTTATGATTACGGCATCGGCGAATTAACGGCAGAGATTGAGTTCAAGACAGTTGACGGCGAAGAGGTGTTGTGCGCCATAATTCTTTCTGAGGAATACTATTTTGTTAAATCAACATATGAGGACTTTATTGAAAATAGGTAAGAATGCTTACGAAAGTTAATAATATAATAAGAGCGGATAAACCATTATATGAAGGGCGTTCCTTAAAAGGAGTGCCCTTAAAGATATTTTCTGGTTTAGAGCTAATTTGCTTGCCGGCTTTCCGGAGATTGGAGCAATTGCATTTTAAATTATCCATTACATTTTTAAATTCTTAACATTATGGGAAATATTTAAAGTTTAAGCTTTGACAAAAAGACAGAGGAACTATTATAATATTAATAGATATAATAATATCCCCATATGAAAATCATATCTTCAGGAACACCATATAAAATGCTTTAGTTTTAGGCGTACAATATGGTTTCAAACAGATATAAATATATAATTTTCAGTAGTAAAGAAAATAAAAACTCTGACAGCGGCTGCCATTATTTTTTTGGAGCCGGGAATTAACATTATATTATGGGGTGATTAAAAATGATTGATAAAGCAAAGCACGAAATTGCACAGGGCATTTACTGGGTAGGAGCAAAAAGCGGCTCTAAAGAACTGAGGTGCAACCCATATCTTTTGCTTGACGGCGAGGAAGCGGTGCTCTTTGACCCGGGGTCAGTGCTTGACTATGAAGATGTCATTAAAAACATACAAAACATTGTCCCACTTGAAAAAATAAAATATGTTGTTCTTCATCATCAGGACCCTGATTTGTGTTCCTGTGTGCCGCTGCTGGAAAAGGAACACGTAAAGTTCAAAATAGTGACTCACTGGCGCACAAAAGTGCTGGTTAGATATTACGGCGTAAAGTCGGACTATTACCTGGTGGATGAAAACGAATATTTGCTTAAGCTTAAATCCGGCAGGGAATTGAAATTCCTGCCTGCCCCATATCTGCATTTTCCCGGCGCAATCACCACATATGACAGCAAAACAAAAACCCTTTTTTCAGGCGATTTATTCGGCACAATGTCATCAGGCGACGGACTGTACGCGGATGATGAATACCTTGATGGGATGATAGAATTTCATAAGCACTATATGCCATCAAATCAAATACTAAGGCCTGTTATGGAAAGCCTGCTTTTGGTGGACATTGAAAGAATAGCTCCCCAGCATGGCGCTGTTATTGAAAACGATATTGAAGAATATATAACCGTTTTAAGGGACTTAGAATGCGGCATATTCATCGACTCAGTAAAAAAGAACATAAAGGATATAGGCGGATACAACAGCATATGCTCCCTGATACTCAAAAAATACACAGCGCTTTACAGCAACCGTGAAATTCAGGAAGCTATAAGCGGGCTGGACGTGAAGATGGGGAGCAGGGCATACGAAATAGAGGAATACAGCTGCACTGGCCTCGAGCTTTGGCATGGGTTGTTTGAAGCCATATATAAAAACAAAGGCCTTAAATGGATACTCATGGTTGAACCGCTGGTTCGGAAAATATGCAAAGAATACAGCCTGCCCATTCCGGACATAATCAGTTCGGAGCTCACCAAAGCCCAGGAAGAAGCAATGCTTTTAAAGCAGGAAATGGATGAATTGCGCGAGCAGAATCAAAGAGTCAGCGAAAACATTGCCCAGACAAGGGGTAAAATAATCCAGTGCCCGGTGACAGGGCTTTACAATGAAAGTTTCTTCTTTGAATACTTAAGGACTGTGGTTGACGCACCAAATAAAATCAAAAAAAGCGAAGCATCTGTTATTTTGCTCAGCGTTGATGACATCGCGAAAATAAGGCTTGCATACGGGCAGGAAGAGTACGACAATACTTTGAAGACTGTGGCCTATATTTTAAAGCAGATAAGAAGGCACAGCCATATGCTATTCAGGTTAGACAGCGGCAATTTCGCATATCTGGGGAACAACTTTACCAAAGAAGAAATTGTGAAAACCGCTGAAAAAATAAGAAACGAAGTAAAAAACTCCAAAAAATTCATAGACAGCATGACGATATCCGCTGGCGTAGCGCACTTTGACGACGTAAAAAACGTAAGAGCCAAGCACAGCAGAGACTCAGAGCAGCTGTATCAAGCGGCAGTAATAAGGCTGAGAATGGCAAAAAACCGCGGCGGTGACTTTGTTATGAGCGAAGCTGACATAATGGATTTGACATATGACCAGGGCAAAATATTAATAGTTGACCCGGACACAACAAATTCAAATGTGCTTAAAGCATACCTTACAAACCGGGATTACAACGTTATTGCAGCATTCGACGGAGAAGAAGCGGCACAGATGGCGGCAACTGAACTGCCGGCAATGATAATTTCGGAAGTGATGCTTCCCAAAATGGACGGGTTTGTGCTAAAAGAAAAGCTTTCTTTGGATTCCACAACAAAGAATATACCATTTATATTAATATCCAATCTTAAAAATGAAGACTCGGTTAAAAGGGCATTCAGCCTGGGAATAGAACATTACTTGAAAAAGCCTTACATGGTAACAGAAGTCCTTGGGATAATTGACCTGAAGCTAAGGGAGAAAAAATAAATGAATCTGGATGTAGAAATTATTGTAGCCGTAATGATTACTCTTTTATTTATTGATTTTATTCTTGCTTTCAGGCTGATAATTGACAAGCTTAAAAGAGACGATGTTACTCAGCGTCAGCTTAAACTAAAGGAGAAACTTATAAACAAATGGGTAGCTAACAAAGACGTTGGAAACGTTAACCCATACTTTAGCATATTCAGCCAGGCAAAGCATTTGATAAAGCTGGATGATGAGACCGAGCAAAGAGTAGCTGGCAGGCTGGAAAAAAGCAAGATAATAAGAAAAAGCTTTAAAGGCATAAAATCAATAAGAAAAATAAAAAGAATAGAATCATCCATTAACCTATCCTTATTAGGAACTGATGAAGCGGCGGGGGCATTGGAAAATGCGCTGCTTAAAGAAAGAAAACAGCAGGTAAAGCTTTACATGGCCAATGCGTTATCTGACATTGGCAAGGAAAGTTCCATACCCGTTCTTGTCGCCTCCTTGTTTGGTGAGAGCAAATGGTACAGAGACAAAGTCAACATGCTTATAGCCGGATTCGGAGAAAAGGCAGTTGAATATGTTAAAGGGTTGTTTTCGAGAGATGAAATAGAAATTGCGGACCTTATTGCAGACATTGCTTCAGTTTATCCTTCTCAGGACCTGAAGGAATATATTTTCAGAATAATAAATGACTATGAAAATATGAAGGAAAGCGCGCAGCGGCAAATGAGACGATACAAAGAGCGTGAAAGGTGCGGAAACTGCATTTACGGGTCAGCAGCCGAAATTTTAGGCAATAAAAAGTGCAGATACAATAAGGTGATGAAAGCGGAGGCGGCGTGCAGAAAACACAAAGCCAGAAAAAACAATAAAGACGTAGGCAAGGTTTTAGACAATGTGATTTCAAAAGCGGCGGATGCTGCTTGCAGCTATTATTTCACCGACCTGGCGGGCGAAGAATACCTTACCCATAGTAACCCGGTTATAAGAAGAAAAGCGGCGATGGCATTGTCCAACATAAAAACATTGGAAAGCATAAAAAGGCTTTACGCCATGCTTAAGGACAAAGAGGCAGCCAAAGCGGCACAGGCGGCAATTTCAGAAATACTGCGGGAAAACCCTGAGTATATAGACGAAGTATCAGAAATGCTTGTTTTGGAGGAGGACACAGAAGTCAAGCTTTTGATTGCCGAATCCCTATCAGGAAAAATTGAGTATTTTGTAATGAAGCTTTTGACCGATGAAAAAGAGCAGGCGGCTGACATCATCGAGAAAGTCCTTCTTCTGGGAAAAACCAGCGAGCTGATAGGATTTTTAAACAACAACAAAGACAAAACTATTGAAGATGAACTCATAAATATAATTAAAAAAGTTATTTCCCAGCGTGAAGAATTGCAGGAGGAGTTTTCAATATATTTAAACAGCGCTATACTTGAAAAGGCTGGGCTTCCCAGCCTGGAAGTGGCGCAGGCCAAAAAGGAATATACTCACAGGCGCGGGCTGGTAAGAATATTATATGTCGAGCTTTTTGCGGTAATTTTGATATTCCCTGTGATATATTTGCTGAGGCACTCTGACTCTTTTGGCATATGGAGCGGGATGAAGCATCTGAAAACCTATGTCATAGATTTCAACTACTACCTGGCATTTTATTCAATAGCAATTAACCTTATATATTTAATATTAATCGGATTTTCCAGGATAAATGTTTCAAAGCAGGCGAGAGTGTGGAAGATGAAAAACGACAAAATGCTTTTCAAAAAAAGAATGCTGCCTGGGATTTCGATAATTGCTCCGGCATATAATGAAGAAAACGTTATTATTGAAAGCGCTAATTCACTGCTAAACTTAAAATATCCTGACTACGATTTGATAATAGTAAACGACGGTTCAACAGACAACACCTTAGGCGTACTTATCGATTATTTTGAGCTAGAACGTGTCGATTACGCATATGAAAAGCAGCTTAACGTCGCGCCTATCCGGGGAATATACCGCAACGCTGCTTATCCTAAGCTTCTGGTTGTGGACACAGAAAACGCCGGGAAAGCCGACTCGCTCAACTCAGGGATAATTATATCCAAAAAAGAATATTTCTGCTGCATAGACTCAGACTCGCTACTGGAAAGCGACGCTCTGCTAAAGCTGACTTCCCAAACACTTGATGAAGCCGTTGAGACGCCTGCTTTGGGCGGCAACGTTTTCCCCATAAACGGCTGCAAAGTGTCCAAAGGATACATTGAGGAGAAACGAATACCCGAAAACAAAGTAGCCAGGTTCCAGACGATAGAGTACATACGTGCGTTTATGAGCGGGCGGCTTGGCTGGGCATACTTAAACAGTTTGCTTATCATTTCAGGAGCGTTCGGAGTTTTCAGAAAAGAGCGTGTCATAAACGTGGGCGGATATCTGACCCAAAACAGCAAATACAACAAAGACACTGTAGGCGAGGATATGGAGCTGGTGGTCAGGATTTCAAGGCTTATGCATGAACAGAAAAAGAAATTCAGAATAAATTACTGCTACAACGCCAACTGCTGGACAGAAGTCCCGGAAAAAATAGAGCAGCTAAAAAGGCAAAGGCTGCGCTGGTTCAGGGGGCTCGCTGAGACTATTCATTTTCATATAAAAACGCTGTTTAACCCTAGGTATAAAAGGATGGGGCTCATTGGGATGCCTTACTTTTTCCTGTTTGAAATGCTAGGCCCGCTTGTAGAGGTGCAGGGCTATATAATGGTGCTGCTGGCCTTTATTCTGGGCATATTAAGCCCGCAGATAGCACTTTTATTATTTGTGGCAAGCGTCATGCTGGGCGTTTTGATTTCGATAATATCGCTGATAATAGGAGAAACAGAAAACAATTATTACAGCTATAAAGATATCCTGCGGCTGCTGGGCGTGGCTGTCATTGAAAATTTCGGGCCGAGGCAGTTATTCAGCTTCTGGAGAGTGGCGGGATTTTTCGATATGTTTTCAAAGGAACACAGCTGGGGCGAGCAGAAGCGCAAAGGATTTGCTGATGAACCTGCCCAAAAAGGAGAAGCACAATGAAGAAAGCGTTGATTATATTTTTAAATATTCTGATTGCTGCGCTGGTTGTGGTGCTGGGATTGATTTTTGTTTATCCGTATATCTATTATGACAAAATGGACAGCACGCCTATGAACATATGGATTGTGGACAAAACCGTGCCGAACACCGATTACAGAGAGCATACGGGGCTTTTATGGATGCTAAACAGCAGGAAGATAACCCTGGAAGGAACAAATACCCTGTATGAATATCAAGAGGACTATTACGGATTTTTCCCCATTGATATTGATAATTTCATAATAAGAGAGCTGCCGGATGAGACGGAGTACCCGGACTTGATTTACCTGGCTGACACATACGGCGTATATGTGGATGATTACTTTAAGGAAAACACTTCAGGCACCCGCTCAGAGCTGATTCACGGAGGGCTGCAGGAAGATGAAGTGGTGACTTTAAAAGAAAACCTGGGCACGGGAAACACCATAATCGGAGAATTCAACACAGCTTCATCCCCCACAAACAAGGAAAACAGAGACCAGCTGGGCGAAATATTCAGAATGAGCTGGACAGGCTGGAGCGGAAGGTATTTCAAGGACTTGAGCAGAGACATCGAAGTGCCTGTGTGGGCGGTGGAAAGCTATGAAGAGCAAAACCACGCCGAGTGGACATTTACCGGTGAAGGAATAATATTGGTTTCTGACGCCGACGAAATAGTAGTTTTTGAAAAGAACAAGGATTTCGGAAAGGACTATGTATACATAACATTTGATGAAAAATATTACGACGAGTTCGGAATAAAGGGCGATATACAATACGACTACTGGTTTGAATTCGGCGTGCCGGACAGCTCCGCCGAAGTGCTTGCAAGCTTCACATTTGATGTTACAGAGCAGGGAGCGCAAAAGTTAGCAGAACTTGGCTTAAGCTCAGTTTTTCCCGCAATTGTAAGAAACATTAATACACAGTACACATCGTATTACTTCGCGGGAGATTTCGCAGATGGAGTTATTACATATAAATGGTGGGATTTCGCGGGCTTTTCAAGCATAAAGAGAATATTCCCCATGGGAGACAAAGGGGACAACAGCCAGTTCTTCTGGCGGTGCTATGTGCCTGTCATGGATAAGATATTAGA
>CAZDZB010000105.1:0-2047 GCA_964509795.1 uncultured Christensenellaceae bacterium
GACGGGCCGAAAGACATTGCACAAGCAATAATTAAGGCAGCATCCGGAGACGCGGCGGACTGCGAAAACGCTGTAAAAGAACTGGATGCAGATTTTGCGAAAGACATAAAGGCACTTATTGAAAATTTGTAATGCTTTCTTATGAACGGCTTAGCTGACATTTAAAAAGGCTCCTTCGGGAGCCTTATATTATAGTGTTTTTACTTACTGATTCAAATACCCATCCACATTTTCCTTAAGAAAAGCTTTAATCTGTGCGGTGCTTCCCTCATGAGCAAGAGCCTTGACAGACTCCAGCTTCTTCATAATTTCTTCGTGGCCTGTGGTCTTTTGGTCAGATATTAAAACATTGCTGTTGTAGGTTTTCTTTAATGTCTCATCGCTCATTAAAAGTTCTTCGTAAAGTTTTTCGCCTTGCCGTAACCCGGTGATTTCAATCATTATATCTTCGCCTGGAGTATACCCGTAAAACCTTATCATTTTCTTTGCCAGCTCATATAACTGCACAGGCTCGCCCATGTTAAGCACGAATGTTTCGCCCCCCTTAGACATGGAAACAGCCTCAATAACCAGGCATGCTGCCTCAGGAATTGTCATAAAGTACCGTATAACTTCCTTGTGGGTAACAGTTACCGGGCCGCCGTGCTCAATCTGGTGTTTGAATATGGGGATTACGCTTCCGTTTGAGCCCAGGACATTGCCGAATCTTACAACTGAAAACAATGTAGATGAACTGCAGGAAAAAGAATTGACTATTTTTTCCGCGAACTGCTTTGTCGCCCCCATTATGTTTGTGGGGTTCACGGCCTTGTCCGTTGAAATCATAACAAATCTTTCGCATTCATATTTATCCGCAAGAGCGGCTACATTATATGTGCCCAAAATATTGTTTCTTAAAGCCTGCTTGGGGTATTCCTCCATCAGAGGAACGTGCTTGTGAGCGGTCGCATGGAAAACGACGTCGGGTTTTTTGCTTGAAAATATTTCATCCAGCAGGTCATATTCCTGTATGCTGCAGATTGCGATATCAATGTTTATCATAGGGTATTTATGCTTTAAATGAACACTCAATTCATATACTCCGCTTTCGTAAAAATCCAGCAGTGTTATGTTTCTCGGAGAATAGTTAATGACCGTTTTAACAATTTCGGATCCTATTGAGCCGCCTGCTCCCGTGACTAATATGCTTTTGTTGTTTATTACATTTGATATAGCTTCATTGTTAATTGTTATTTCGTTTCTTCCCAGGAAATCCTCCAGGTTGATATCCCTTGCCAGAGTATATTGGACTTTTGAGTTTATCATATCCTGAAGGCTGGGCAGAGTTTTTATTTTGACTTTAAGCGTGCTGCATATTTCAATGATTTCCCTTATGTCTTTACTTTTGGCTGAAGGTATTGTAATTACAATTTCCTGCACATCATATTTTTTTACTATTTTTTCGATGTCATGCCGGTCTCCCAAAACTTCAACACCGGAAATATATTTTCCTTTTTTCTCTGGGTCATCGTCAATTATGCCAATGGGGTAATGCTCAATGCGAATGTTTGACTTTAACTCTTTTATAATTATAGCGCCTGCGCTTCCGCCTCCGACAATAAGTGTGTTTATCCTATTTTTCTTTTTAACATAAAAATTCTTAATAGAAACTTTAAGCAGAATCCAAAAAAACCTGTAAGCCAGAAGGAAAGCCAAATCCAAAATAACAATCAGAAGAGGTATGCTCCTGGGCAGCCCCAGATTAAGAAAGAATATTGGAAGAATACAGATAATATTTGAAACGACTATGGATATTACGACTTTGTTTAGTATGTCAACACCAGCGTTGCTAAGCACTCTTTTGTATATTCCTAAAACCATCATAGCCAGTATTTTGAAAACCACACATGCGGCAAAATAAGGCCATATTGAAACAATAAGCGTTAAATATTTTTCGGGAATATTAAAGTCAAAGCGCAATAAAAAAGATATAGCAATTGATAATAGCAGCAACAGCATATCCAGTGTAACAAACATTATGAGTCTTTTATTTATCTTCATCTTAAAG
>CAZDZB010000105.1:2147-3828 GCA_964509795.1 uncultured Christensenellaceae bacterium
GAACTGGACTATATCCATCAGGCATTTGACACCAACTGGATAGCTCCGCTGGGGCCCAATGTAGACGGGTTTGAAAAAGAATTTGCTCAAAAGGTCGGCATATCATCTGCGGCTGCCCTTAACACAGGCACGGCCGCAATACACCTGGCGCTTAAAGCAGCTGGCGTAAAGAAAAATGATATAGTATTTTGCCAGGACCTTACCTTTTCCGGTTCCGCAAACCCCATAATTTATATGAACGCAGTGCCGGTTTTTATTGACAGCGATTATAAAACATGGAACATGAGTTATGAAGCGCTGGAAGAGGCTTTCAGGAAATACCCTCAGGCAAAGGCTGTAATTGCTGTTCATCTTTATGGGCTTGCAGCAGACATAGACAAAGTAAAAGCACTCTGCGATAAAAACGGCGCAGTTTTCATTGAGGACGCAGCCGAAAGCCTGGGCACATATTACAAAGGCCGCCATACTGGGACTTTTGGCGATTACGGAATATTTAGCTTTAACGGAAATAAAATAATCACCACATCAGGCGGCGGCATGCTGGTTTCCAACAATGAAGAAATGATACAAAAAGCCAGGTTCTGGGCTTCCCAATCCAGGGATAAGGCCAGGCATTACCAGCACAGCGAGCTGGGCTATAATTACAGAATGAGCAACATTTCGGCAGGAATAGGCAGAGGCCAGCTTAAAGTGCTAGATAAAAGAGTGCAAAAGAAAAAGTATATATTTGAGTTTTACAAAAGAGAGCTGGAGGAATTGGGCGGCGTTGAATTTATGCCGGTGAATGAGTGGAATGAACCCAATTTCTGGCTTAGCGTCATTGAGCTAAATGAAATAGTAAGGCCTGTTGATGTAATCGAAGCATTGGAAGAAGAAAACATAGAGTCAAGGCCCGTATGGAAGCCTATGCACATGCAGCCGTTTTTTGCTGGATATGATTTTATCGGTGGCGATGTGGGCAAAAACTTATTCGAAAACGGTGTATGCCTTCCATCCGACACAAAAATGACGGATGATGATTTGCAAAGAGTAAGCAAAACAATAAAGAAGCTGTGGAGATAACTGTGGACACTGAAAAAAGGATATACGAAAAATATATAAAAAGGCCGCAGGATTTCATCATAGCTTTGTTTGTTATCATAATCTTTTCGCCTGTTATGCTGATAACGGCGCTGGTAGTTTTGATTTTTATCGGCACACCTGTGATTTTCAGCCAGAAAAGGCCGGGGCGAGGTGAAAAAATATTCACAATGTATAAATTCAGGACAATGACAAACGAAAAGGACGGCAGAGGCAATCTGCTTTCGGACGCAGACAGGCTGACAAAGCTGGGCAAATTTCTGCGCAGCACCAGTTTGGATGAACTGCCGGAACTTTTTAATATACTGGCAGGGCAGATGAGCTTTGTGGGGCCAAGGCCATTGCTTGTGGGGTACCTGCCCCTTTATAATGAGCAGCAAAAACACAGGCATGATGTAAGGCCGGGGCTTACGGGGCTTGCCCAGGTGAGGGGAAGAAACGCCATTACATGGGAAGCCAAGTTTGAATCAGATGTTGAATACGTAGGGAATATCACCTTTCGAGGAGACTGGAAGATAATAAGCAAAACCATAAAAAAAGTAATTATACGTGAAGGGATCAGCTCGGAAACCTCCGCTACAATAGAACCTTTTACGGGAAC
>CAZDZB010000105.1:3928-7580 GCA_964509795.1 uncultured Christensenellaceae bacterium
CAGGCAGGCTGACTCCGGCTCCTGGAGCAAACGTCATTATTGCTCAGAATATAATTAAAGAATTGAAAAACAAAGGTTATGAGGTAAGATTAATTTCAATTAACCAGAACGAGGAAATATCACGGATATCAGTTTCTGAAAGCCATATTCCGGTGTATCCTGTTAAAAGCACAATGTTTGCGCGCTTTTTGGAACTAAAGAGAACAAATAAATTATCAGATGCTGATAAAATAGAATATTATTTTCTATTAATAGTAAGAAAAATAAAAAACATAATTGGTGTTTGGAAATTTCCGAATGTTGACTCTTCTCAGTCCAAGGCAGTTTTTAAGCTGGCGGAGAAATTATACAAACAAGAAAAATATGACTGTATTTTGAGTGTTTTCAGGCCTTATTCGGCTGTGTATGCGGGAATACGGATGAAAAAAAATTATCCCGAAGTTATAAGCGGAGCATATTATATGGATTTGATAAGCGGGTCAAATAAGCCCAAGCTGATACCCGGGGGTTTATATAAGAAGTTGTGTATGAAAGGAGACATACGCGCATTTGGCTCGCTGGACTTTGTATTGATGGCAAAGGGCGGAAAAAGTATATATAAAAACAAAGTGTACAGCGGAGTAAACAAAAAAATAACTTATACTGACTTTCCGGTGTTTACTTTGAGCAAGGCAGGGAAAAAGCAGCCTGGAAACAGTGAAGAAATTCATTTTGTTTACGCAGGAACTTTGGACAGGAACTACCGCAATCCGGAGCATATGCTCAGTGTGCTTAAGGATGAAGGGGAAGAAATTCCCGGAATTGTTCTTGATATTTACGGGCGGGGCGACTGCTATGACATTATAGACTTGTTTAATCGCAGCCCAGGATTTAAAATCGTTGAACATGGAATGGTGCCCCATGAGCAGATAGTGGAGGCAATGATTTCAGCAGATTTTTTGATTAATATTTCAAATAAAACTCAAAACATTGTTCCGAGTAAAATATTTGAGCTATTCTCAACGGGTAAGCCAATAATCAATTTCGTAAGCAATCCTGATGATATATCTCTGAGCTATTTTAAAAAATATCCCGCGGTACTAAATGTTAACGAGTGGGAAAGCCCGCAGAAATATTTAGAAAAACTCAATGCATTTATAACATCAGAAAAGGGAAAGCAATACAACGCAGAGGAAATCAGAAAAAATTATTTTGAAAATACACCGGAGTATTTTGTGGATATTCTTGAAAAATTAATCTTAGAAGTTTAAAAACGGTAAGGTTAATGATTGGTTTTTAATAAGAAGGTGATAGAAAATTGAAAAAAATCTTATCGATAAATTCTGTTAATTACGGAAGTACCGGGACAATTATGCTTCAAATTGCCGATACGGCGGCAGAAAAAGGCTATGAAGCGTTTGTTTCAGTTCCTTCGGCCAGGAGCAATTCAAGGAAAAAGGGTAATAATACGATTTTCATCGGAAACAGAATTGAAAGGAACCTTCATTTGAAGCTAGCCTATTACACTGGGAAAAACGGATGTTATTCAAAATTTGCCACAAAGAGGTTTTTGAAAAAGGTATCCGAAATAAAACCGGATATTATCCACCTGCACAACCTGCATAACTGCTATATTAATTTAAAAATGCTGTTTGATTATATAAAAGAGCATAATGTGCCTGTTGTATGGACACTGCACGACTGCTGGGCATTTACAGGGCAATGTCCACACTATACACTGGTAGGATGCAGCAAATGGAAAACTGAGTGTCATGCTTGCCCGCAGTTCAGGCAATACCCTGCATCTGCAGTAGACAGAACAAAAGAAATGTACAATCTTAAAAAAGAATGGTTTACCGGCGTTAAAAACATGACTCTGGTGACTCCATCAAAATGGCTGAAGAGTCAGACGGAAGAATCCTTTCTGTCGGAGAATCCTGTTACAGTGATAAATAATGGAATCGACTTAGATGTGTTTAAGCCTACGGAGAGTAATTTCAAGGAAAAATACAGATTACAGGATAAAAAAATATTATTAGGGGTTGCCAGTCCCTGGAGTGACAGAAAAGGCCTCCAGGTATTTGTGCAGCTGTCTGAAAAACTAAGCCCTGAATATAAAATCGTGCTGGTGGGGCTTTCGGGTGAGCAGCTCAGTAAACTTCCGGGAAACGTTTTTGGATTGCCGAGAACACAAAGCAAAAGTGAGCTTGCAGAAATATATTCATCTGCGGATATTTTTATTAACCCGACATTTGAAGACAATTTTCCGACTACGAACCTGGAAGCGCTGGCCTGTGGAACGCCCGTAATTACCTTTGAAACGGGAGGAAGCGCCGAAAGCATAGACAAAACATGCGGCGCGGTAACTCCACAAGGCGATATTGACAAACTGATTAATGTAATATACGATAATTTTTGGCTGTCTGTAACTTTGGAAAACTGTCTTAAGCGCGGCAGTTTATATAGTGATAAGGACAGGTATAAAGATTATGTAAAGTTATATGAGGATATTGTTAGCGAAAATATCACTTAAAACTACTTAAAAGCGAAATATGCGAGCCGATGTTTAATAATGGAATTACAAGAATGAGAGTTGATTTAATTGAGAAAAATAAAGGACATAATTAATAATATCGGTGGACCGGAAAAAAATAAAAAAATAAGAAAAGTTGCGGCAAACTCATCTTGGATTGTAATAAATAAAGTATACGCTCTTCTGCTCGGACTTTTTGTTACATCTATGGTGGCCAGATACTTAGGACCGGAGCAGTATGGGCTTTTTAATTATGCATTGTCATTTGTTACGCTTTTTTCTGTGCTGTCTACCCTGGGTATTGAGACTTTATCTGTTAAGTCAATTGTAGAAAAAAAAGAAAGCGAAGGAACAATTTTAGGTACCAGTTTTATATTAAGGATAATCGGTGGTATAGTTCTGGTAATTTTATCATATGCTGTAATTCAAATTATTAAACCTGATGATATAACACTGAAAATTATGGTTTTAGTTCTTTCTTTAGTTATGCTGGTAAAATCATTTGACATAATTGAGTATTGGATACAGGCTCATTTGAAGGCCAAAGTTTCATCGAAAATAAGAATAATCTCATTTACCATATTATCTGCGTTAAAAATAGGCGTTGTATTAGCGAAAGGAACACTTATACATTATTCTTTGACTTATCTTTTTGATGCTGCTTTTACGGCGGGATTATTGTATTACGCATATAGAAAAATGAACTCAAAAGAAGAGAAATGGCATTTCAATGTCTCTTATGGAAAGGAAGTATTGTCTCAGAGCTGGTACATAATGCTGTCAGGTTTAATGGTGACGTTGTTCACTAAAATAGATCAGATAATGCTGGGGTCAATGATGCCTACTCAAACTGAACTAGGGATATACTCAGCGGCCGTAAGAATTGCAACAATGTGGTATTTCATTCCGGCGGCAATAATTACTTCCTTTAAGCCAATTGTTATGAGCAATACTGTTAAAAATGAAACTACCCTTGAGAGGACACAGCTGCTATATAATATTGTGGCGTGGATAGGGATTACAGTTGGTGTTGTAATCACTTTGTTTTCGAATATCATTGTAAATATAATATTTGGGGCTGAATATGCTAAAGCAGCATCTGTATTAAGTATAAGCATATGGGCAGGGACTTTTGCGACG
>CAZDZB010000106.1:0-1792 GCA_964509795.1 uncultured Christensenellaceae bacterium
GCATAGTAACAACTGCTTCGCAGCAGTATATTAAAGGGGAAATCACCATTGATGATTATGCCCAGTATCAAAGAAACATCAGAAATTCAGGCTTGCTTGCCACCCTTACCCAGGAAATCGGCGTAGCTTATTTGTACAAGATAGGTGCATTGGATTAATGCCCGTTGATTAAGACTATATCGTGAATTGATAAAAATCAATCCTTAAACCTTTGGATACATTAGACGGTTTAAGGATTTTTGTTTGCAGGCTATTTATTTAAACAGACAATGGTGTATTATCATCGGGTAACTTATTCTGTTAATTTCTTAGTTAATATGGTACAATTGTTACCGCAAATACGCAAAAAACTTTTTGAAGAATATAAATGAATACAATAAAATCTTGAGCAAAAGGAATTATGATGAAAAAAAAGAGTGCAAAGCATATAACGATGCTTGCAATGCTGATAACCGTAGCGTTAATGCTTAGCTATGTGGAAACATTTATACCTGCTATGCCAATACCCGGCGCGAAAATCGGGCTGCCTAATGTGGTAACGCTGGTTGCTTTGTATGCTTTCGGATTTTGGGAGGCATTGGTAATAACAATTATCAGAACCACGATATCGGCTTTTTTGTTTTCATCAGTTATTTCTCTTATGTATTCTGTTACAGGCGGGATTTTAAGCCTTTTGGCAATGTGTTTTTTGAAAAGAATAACTAAAGAAAAGGCATCATTGCAGGCTGTGAGCATAACGGGCGCTATAATTCATAATTTAGGCCAATTGATAATAGCGGCGCTGGTGCTTGAAACGTTAAGCTTGGCAACTCTTTTGCCGTGGCTTATAGTTTTGGCTGTGCCTGCGGGCATAGTGGTAGGTATATTAGCAAAATACCTGCTGAGGTATTTCGATCCCACATTTAAAATCGATGAAAAAAAATGAATGTATTGGCATTTATTCTGCTAGTAATCCTTGCAGACATCTACTTTGGTGCCGTTTGTGATTTTCAGAAGCTCCGAAGGCTTTATTTTGATTGATGAGGTTTTTGACCCTGCCGCGGGATAAACATATTCATAGCTGAAGAAAGATATATCCAGGAATATATCCATGGGTGTTTTCAACCCGAATGGGCATACGCCGCCAACAGGGTGGCCTGTTATAGTTTCCACATCATCAAGGCTCATCATTTTTGCTTTTTGCCCGAAATAAGATTTGTATTTATGGTTGTCAATTCTTGCGCCCCCGACTGTAGCAAGCAGAATGTTTTTATCTTTTTGGACCAGCGCTATGGTTTTGGCTATTTCGTTTGAGGATACGCCATGTACCTTAGCCGCTAATTCAACTGTCGCGGTGCTGTCTTCAAAATCATATATTTGATAATCCAGGTTGTTTTTAAAAAAGTATTCTTTTACGCTTTGTAAGCTCATTTGTGATCTCCGTATAGGTTGCTTAAAATAATGCTATCAATTTTTGGAATAAAGGAAGAACGGCATAATAAATAGGCGGAATGAATATGGCAGGCAGCATGTCGCCTACATTTATTTTTTTGATATCCAGAAGGTTTATGCCTATGCCTATTATCAAAGCTCCCCCCACAGCGGTAAGTTCCTGCATTACAATGTCTGTCATAAAAGGCGCGACAAGCGAAGCGCCTAAAGTGAGGCCCCCTTGGAACAGCAATATTACAATAGCAGAAAGGCCTACTCCGTAACCAAGAGTTGACGCTAGGACTATAGATACGATTCCATCAAGTATTGATTTTGTAAAAAGCAGCTCATGGTTTCCGGTGAGGCCCGACTGTATGGAGCC
>CAZDZB010000106.1:1892-7544 GCA_964509795.1 uncultured Christensenellaceae bacterium
AGGCCTACTGCCTGCATGATGATTTTTTGTATCTTTTGCGGTATGGCGTGTTTTAAAACTGTGCCTATAACAGTGCCGACCACTACTGCTATTACGTTAACTATTGTGCCAAGCATTGTTGCTGCTCCTTAATCATTGTATTTTTATACGATTCCAATTATATCAGAACAATTCTATCACAAAATTCAAAATTAACAAAGAGATGAAATTATATAAGTGAAATGTATTTTCCGGCGGCAGGCTGCGCGTGTACAATTTTTTAGCTGGGTATGGTATAATTAGCGGTAACTTAACAATGCGGAGAGCAACATGAAAGACGTTAAAGACATAAAATTTTTTCTGCTGGACATGGACGGCACTTTTTATCTCGGGGAGACATTGATTAATGGGGCTGCTGAATTTTTAGAGACCATAAAAAAGCAGGGCAAAGACTTTGTTTTCATAACTAATAATTCATCTAAAAACAAATATGCTTACGAGAAGAAATTAAAAAGTATGGGATGTGAAGTGAGCGCAGAGAGGATATTTACATCTGGCGAAGCGACGGCAATTTATATGAATTCTATTGCAAAAGGAGCAAAAATATTCTTGTTAGGCACGGAGTTTCTGCGAGAAGAATTTGAAAAAGCCGGGTTTGCCATAGTCAACAAAACTAAAATAAAACCTGATTATGTTGTGCTGGGATTTGACACGACATTAACATATGATAAATTGTGGAAAGCCTGTGACTTCATAAGGGACGGCGTGGAATACATTGCCACACACCCGGACTTTAACTGCCCTCTGGAGGATAATAAATATATGCCGGACACAGGGGCGATGATTGAATTCATTGCGGCATCCACCGGCAGGAGGCCCCATGTGGTGGGCAAGCCCAACAAAGACATAATTGAAGCAGTCTGTGCCAAATATGGATGCAGAAAAGATGAGATGGCAATAGTGGGAGACAGGCTTTATACAGACATTAAAACGGGCACAAATGCGGGCATACAGTCGGTGCTTGTGCTTACGGGCGAAACGAGTAAAGAGGATTATAATATAAGTGACATAAGGGCTGATTATGTGTATGCATCCATAAAGGAACTTGCAGAGAGCATAGCGGAATCGTAAAACAAAGCAAGGCTTTATGTGTAAAATATCAAGCCTGTACCCTTTTGTTGTTCTTTGCGGTTTTATGTATTATTATATAATTAACTATTTTAGCGGGAGAGAGAAAATGAAGAAGAAATTGTTTTTAATTATTTGTTTTGTTTTTGGCGTGGCTTTACTGGTTTCTGCATGCGCTGATGCAAATGAAATAGCCTCTGCTGATGAAGACAATGATCCCAGTGTGAAAGTTATTGAAGACATTGTTAATGAAGAGCAAAGCGAACAGTCCGAGGCAGATGAACAAACAGAACAAGAGGCGGAGCAAAGCGAAAAGAACGAGGTTCAGCCGGGAGATGTTATTTTCACCGGAAGGGAATCCATAGTGTTTGAATACTATGTTGAGGATTCATTGGGTAAAACTACGATGAAAGTGTCAATGTCAGAGGGGTTTATAAGAGTGGATATTCCTGATATTGATGTAGTAGGTGTAATCAACACAAATGATGACACAGGGTTTATATACTACCAGTCGAATTTCGGCAAAATATCGATGAGCTTTTATAATCTTGGATCTGTGGATGGAATAACTCAGCTGAATCTTTTTTGCGAAAACATAGATGACGTTGAAAACCTGCAAAGGACCACACTGGATGGAAGAGAGTGCATATACGGAGAGCTTGAAGACGACGGAGACATTTTGAAGCTGTGGTATTCAGAGCAATACCATATTCTTCTTCAATACATATTGGAATCATCAGAAGGCACATCCACAATGAAAGTGACATCTATTGAGGGCTTTGACGGCAATATGGAAGTGTTTGAGATGCCGGCAGGCTGCATTGATTTGGGCACACAGGACGCAGGAGGCCAAGCATTTACAGCCTTTACTGATGATTTGACCTGATAAAGAAAATAATGCTTTAATAGAAAATGCACCTCGGAAGCTTAAAAACCTCCGGGGTGCATTTCCCGCTATTTATTAGTTTATCGTTAATGAAGAGGAATAGAATCTTAACTGTTTTTCAGCTCATTATACATGTCGAATGCTTCCTTGCTGTCTATGCCTTCGTGGACGATGGCGCGGACTGCCTGAACCATTGCAAGAGGTGCATCTGACTGGAAGATGTTTCTGCCCATGTCAACGCCTGCTGCGCCCTTTTGAAGAGCGTTGTAGCACATATCCAAGGCTTCTTTTTCCGGGAGCTTCTTGCCGCCTGCAATAACAATCGGAACAGGGCATGAAGCGGTAACTGTTTCGAAATCATCGCAATAGTAGCATTTTACTATTTGAGCGCCGAATTCAGCAATCATTCTGGTGGCCAGGCGGAAATACTGAGGTGTTCTTTCCATTTCTTTGCCTACTGCGACAACACCCATTGTAGGTATGCCGTATGAATTACCTGTGTCTATTGCCTTTGAAACGTTTTTAATTGATTCAAGCTGGCCTTTAGCTCCGATAAATACCTGAACGGCCATACAGTCTGCGTTCATGCGTACTGCCTCTTCGATGCTTACGCTTATATCTTCAAAGCTTAAGTCATCTTGGAGCACTGAGTTACCTGATGATATTCTTAGGGCAACAGCCTTTTTGTGGGTAAGTGCCGGTTCAATGCATGATGACAATGCGCCGCGTGTTCCCATGAATACGTCGATATATGGCGCTAGAGGCGGAATTTTTAAGTCCAGTCTTTCAAGTCCTGATGTCGGCCCTAAAAAATATCCGTGGTCAAAGGCAAGCATAAGTGTGTGGCCGCTCTGCGGATTAAAAATCTTTGACAATCTGGATTTCATTCCCCAGCCGTAGTTGTTGCAGCCTTTTACGTGAAAGCCGTGAGTTTCCTGAGGTATGCCCACTCCGTAATCTTTGGTTTCTTTAATATTATCTTTATCTGCCATTATATTTCTCCTTTTAATTTGATTCGTTGCTTATGAGGGTTATACATTGTGTATAACCATAGTCGGGTTATTTGCTTTATCTTGTTGCTTATTCTGCTTCTACCTTGTCTGAAATCTGATAAGGAGCCAGCATGAAGATTGCTTTCATGGGGGTATCGTAGTTGTTCATAAGGTAATGCGTTTCTCCTGGCTCGGCGGTTATTAAGTCGCCCGGTTCACATTTATAAACCTTGCCGTCGATAGATATATCCAGCTTGCCTTCCAAAACCAGAAAACTTTCTTCCATAATATTATGATAATGGTTTTTAAAATCCTGTCCGGGCAATAGGACTACAATCCCTGCGCTCAAGCGCGGGCCTTTCCTCAAATATTTGGGGCCGCTGTCTCCGAATCTATATTCTCTTTCACTTTCTTTTACTAATTGCATATTTACACCTCGTTATTTTAAATATATTGTATTTTCAAACTTACAGCCCCGGAGCTTTCCACATGTGAGATATAAGTCCTTTATCTGAGTTAACCATTTGGGTTTTGTTTATTTCTTTCCACGTTTCGAAAATTTCCAGGTATTTTTTGTGGTTTTCCATGTTGGGTTCGTACACCTTTTCAAACTGCACCAGCTTGTCGGCAGCGCTTTCTATGCTGTCATATACTCCTGCGCCGACTCCTGCACATATCGCTGTGCCCAGTGCGGTTGCTTCCTTCACTTTGGGTACTTTTACCCTTGCGCCTAATACATCAGACACTATCTGGCACCACAGAGGGCTGTTGGACGCACCGGACGCGAATGTTATTTCGTCCAATACTGCTTTGTTAAGTGCGCCTATTATTTTGGCATGCCCCAATGTTACCAGCGCCGCATTTTCCATAAGTGCTTTGTAAAAAGTCCCTTTATTGAATTTTTCAGGGTCAATATTGAAGTTTACAAAAGCAGGGGAAGCGTGTTTCCACTCTTTATAGTCCATTATGCTTGAAAATGAGCAGTACATTCCATTTGAACCGGCGGGCACATCCTTGGCCAATTCCTCAAGCACGCTATAGGCGGACACTCCTCTTTGTTCTGCGATGTGTTTTTCCCATTGGCAGAACGCGTCTCTGAACCACCGCATTACAAGGCCTGGGAAGAACGCAATCATTTCATGCTGCCAGGTATCCGGAAGGACGTGGCAGTTGACTCTGACTCTGCAGTCTTTATCTATTGTAGGCTTGTTAATGTTGTATTCCAGCTGCCAAAAGCTGCCGCCAAACAGCGCTGCCTGTCCGCTTTTGCATACCCCTACGCCTACACAGCCTAAGTTTGCGTCGCCGCCGCCTGCGACTATCAGGCATTCTTCGGATAAGCCAAGCTCTTTAGCCATCTCGGGAAGAATATTGCCGACAGGTGTTCCGCATTCATAAACTTTGGGATAGATTCCTTTTTTCAGCCCGCATTTTACGGCGATGCTTTCGTCCCATTGGCGATGGGATAAATCAAATATTCCGGTAGTACAGCCGTTGGATGGTTCAACCGATAATATCCCGGTCAGTTTATAAGTAATCCAGTCATTCAGCATGGTTACAGCGCCAGTTTTTTCGTAAACGTCAGGCATATTATTTTTTACCCACAGAATACGAGGCAGAGCGCCCAATGCGAATGTCTGCCCTGATACTTGATATATATCCTGTTCAATCTCTTTGCTTATTGCTTTAAGCTGTGAAACTTCAGCATCCGCTCTGGCGTCAACGTTGGCACAAGCCCATATTTCCTTGCCCTGGTTATCATATAAAACTATGCCTTCACGCATACTCGTTGAGGCAATAGATATAATATCATTGGGATTTTCAATATTTGCTTTTTCGATACTTTCTTTTATGCAGTGCAGCATAATGCTGTAATTTTTTTCAACATCAAAATCCATCGAGCCGGGATATCTTGGGTCCTCGTTGTGAGTCCATTCCTGCTGAGCCACGCTTATCTGATTGCCATCAAGGTCAAATATCACTGAACGCAGACTGCCGGTTCCTGCATCTATAGCCATCAAATATTTGCTCATGGTTACCTCCTTCAATTTGTACTTTTTACTTTATATTAATTATATTTTATATATTTATATACTATTTATAGTCAATCAGCTGCAGCGCGGTGTTTTCATCAGTAATGAAAACATTTATAAATTTGCTTGTCAGGGCAGAATGAATTGCAGCCACCTTTTCGCTTCCTCCTGCTACGCCGATTATTTTCTGGCTGTTTTTAAGCATTGCTATATCTGAGCTTATCAGCCTTTCGTTAAGGCCTGTTTCGATAATCTTGCCGTTTTTATCATAAAAATGGCTGAGCACGTCGCCTACCGCGCCCTGCATCTGCAGAAGAACCAGGTCGTTGTTGCTTACTATATTGTATTTAAAAATTGTAGCAGTGTTTGAAACCGCACCTATACCCACAACTGACATTGACGCAAGCTTTGTCATATTGAGGATCTCTTTTATGGATGCTTCATTCAGCATCAGCTGAGCTACTTCTTTGGTTGACGCCACAAGAGGAGCCGGGATTACATAAATATTCGGAGTCGGAGAAGTAAACGATCTCTTGTGTGCGCCGTTTATGATTGATGAAGTATAGAAGGACACTCCGCCGGATAAAGAAACCAAAGACAGAGGTTTCTCTACGTGGTATATTAAGTGGCTTAT
>CAZDZB010000107.1:0-7492 GCA_964509795.1 uncultured Christensenellaceae bacterium
ACGGCGAATATAGAGCCCATTAATAAAACTGCCGCTGTCAGGAAATATACAAATAGATTTGTTTTATATCCGGTTTGGGGGTTTGTTGCCTGAGTAGAGGCAGCTCTTGTTTCGATTGGGTCAACGTCAATGTTCACATTTCCCAAATCCGCAATTACGGCAGCCATATCATTGGTGCCCCAGTAGTTGTTTCTAGCATCAACAACCAAATCGGCATTGGAAACCTGTATCTTTTGGCCTAAGGACAATATGCTGTCTGAAACAGTAACAACTGTTGTATCATCAGTTAGATATCCGACAAATATATCTACGCTGTTATTAACAAATTCGGAATTTGTAATGTGTGCGGTTGTGCCCAGATTGAAGAATGTAGTGGCTAAAATGCCGCCTGAACCTGAACCGTCAACTGACGCTACACCGGTACAGTTTTCAATATATGCATTATCAATATATGCTGTCCCGCCGCGTTCCACTTCAATACCATAATCCAGCCAATCGCCGTCTCCCTTGCCGTGATATGTGAAATATGAAATGTAGGTTGTAGAGTTGCCCACATAGCAGCCCACACGGTAAATATTACTCATTTCAACAAGTGTTACATTATTGGTTCCACCCATCAGACGCATTCCGAAACCATAATAAGAACCTGTGTTCCAGAAAATATTAGATACAACCATGTTAGACGCATTTACATTTCCATCGCTGTAAATTCCCGCGAATACGGTATTGCCTGAGCCATCTAATGTAAGATTGGAAATATCCAGCGTATTGCCCGCAGTAACATATATAGCTCCCTGGTCGGCTGCTGCAGTGCTTGGTGAATTCCAGTCTATTTGAATTTCTGTGCTGGATTCACCTGCGCCAACGATGCTGATATCTTTATTGATTACAAGCTGGCTTGATAAAGTATATGTTCCCGCTTCCAAAATGATTCTGTCTCCGGAGCTGGCGCCCGCAACTGCTGCCGCTAAGTCTCCTCCTGCCGCTAAAGGAATGTCAGCAGCCAAAGCAACGTTTGGTATAAAGAATAAAACCAATACAAAAACGACTACAAAAACTAGTTTTTTCATAAATCTCTCCTAATTATATTATTAATAAGTTAAGTGTACAAAAGATAAGGTATAATTACAAAGCAGCATACGTATCTATATAATATATCTTAAATGTAAAAAAATACACTTACCCGTTAAAATTATACAATTTCATCTGAAATAAGTAAAGAAATATTTACCACATTTTCGTAAAAAAACACATTAATTACAGTGGCGATTTATAACGCTACGTTCGTGATATTCGTATATACAAAATATGTAATTGCAGAAATCAAATTGATGTTGAAAAGTGTCGGAAGATAGTGGTTTTTGTTTATTTATGTGTTATTTGAGGCCCATTAATTTATATAAAAAACACTGCAGGGGGTTGGGGACAGAGTCCCCGCATTCACTCCCCGTATTTACCTATCATCTCACGCTTCAACCCCCCCTGCATTGCAGGACAAATAAAGGGTTCATTCCTTGCCGAGTGTCGCAAGTTAAAAGACAGCTATAAGCTGTCTTTTAAATAAATACTATAATTATCCCTTAGGTGCGGGGTAGGGAATTATCAGCTCTCCTGTCACCTTTGAGCCGTCATACATTAATTGCTCCAGGTTTTTAAGCTTTGCCAGTGTTTCGATGTCACCGCTTACATCTGTAGCGAATATATAAAGCACCACCAGGTTTTCGCTTTGGCTGAACGCCGAGACGTCTCCGAATATTTCAGTCATTTCAAGGGCTGCCCAGTCTATGTAGGGCAGGCTGGCAAAAACGGATATGTCTCCGGTCACCTGTGTGCTTCCCACATAAACTTCCTCTAGCATTCTGAAGTTTTCAAGCACACTTATGTCGCCGGTCACGTTTGTTTCATCCAGTGCTATGTATCTTAAGTTTATAAGGCTTTCGAGGGAAGCGATGTCGCCCGACACTCTGGTCACGCTAAATGAGAATCTTGTCAGGTAAACCAAATCCTTAAGCGCGCTGATGTCGCCTTTTACGGCAGTATCTGACATATAAAGCGTTTCCAGGTTTGTAAGCGCAGCTAAAGATGAAATGTCACCTGTGATGTTTGTTCTTGACATGCTTATGTATTTCAGCTTTGTCAGGGAGCTTAAGGCCTGTATGTCGCCTTCAACATTGCTGTTTTCCAATGTTACGCTTTCCAGGTTTGCGAGAGTCGCCAGGGGCGAAATGTCGCCTGATACGGTATCTTCGAAATAATCGGAAATCATTATTCTTTTTATGTTGTCCATGCCCTCAAGGAAGCTGAAATCGTCCACATTCATTAGTACTATTGTTTCGCACTGGCTTATTTCTTCCGCGGTGGATGGAGTTCTGCCGTCATAATACAGAGCGTTGAATAAATCATTGACGGAGAAATCCTCTGAAACAGACAGCGCGGTGGATTCCGGAATGGGCGTCGGCGTTGCTAACGGTGTTTCTTGCAGAATGTCCATTGCAGTTTCGTTGGATGACTGGCTGCCTGTGCACGCTGTGGTGAAGCATGCCAGCGCGAATACTATTATAATCAATATTGTAATTATGTTTACGCCTGCGCGTGGTTTTTTGTTTGTTGTCATTGTCTCTACTCTCTTTCTCAGTTTGCTTTTGTCGCTTGCAAAGCAAAGCGCCTGCGGAGTTGCTTTGACTGGTTTTATGAGTTTCGCTGTGTGAAGCAACGCGTCCAGATATTCACCCCTGGCTGAATGCTTAAGCTGCTTAAGCACATTTTGGTCGCAGGTAGTTTCCAAATCGTCAAGGAACGCCTTGTAGGCTATCCACACCAGCGGGTTGTACCAATTGAAGGCTTTGGCGATAAGCCACAGCTTGTTTTTAATTAAGTCCCCTGATTTTATGTGGCACATTTCGTGCAGTATAATCATTGAAATTGATTTACGGTCCAAAGACTCAAACATACCCTCGGGAATTAGTATGACGGGCTTTGACGCGCCCATAATTACAGGCGTGCTTATGTAAGCGCACTCTTTTATTATTACTATCGGTTTAAGCTTAAGCTTTTCTCTGTGTTCTTTTACTATGCTTATTATGTCTTCCCGGCAGCATAAATTGCTGTATTTTGTTATTTCCAGGAATACTGTCATTTGCACAGCGCTTTTTAAAAGAACAAATGCGGCGCCCAAAAGCCAAATTACAAGAGCTGTATTAATAAGGTTCAGCTGCTTTAAATAGCCGATGAAAACATTAATTCCGCTGGTGTTTTGCGTTGGCGTTGTTTGATAATCCTGTCTGAGTGCTGCATCATCCGGTGTGTATTCGTATTCAGCCGTGTTTGAGCCGTTTGCGATGGTGTACTCGGCGGCGATGGGCTCAATCTGCGTATCCTGCGCAGGCGATGTATATGCGCTGAACACGCTTACGGGAGCCTCGAATGTAAAGGGCATCAGCAGCCTTATAAGCAGCAGCATCCACAAAAAGGCCAGTATTTTGTAATTCATAGTTTTGGCGAACACTTTTCGCATGGTGAGCACAAGCACTAAAAGCACCGATGAAAGCACGGCGGAGACAAGCAGCGAATCAGATATTGTGTTAATCATCATTTTCACCGCCTTTTCCGGCTTTGTATTCGGCTATCACTTTTTCCAGGGCATCAATTTCATCCTGGGATATGTCCTCCTTGCGCATGATGCCGGCCACCATGTGGGAAAGCGAGCCAAAGTATTTGTCCAGATAGCCGCTTGTCACGTCCGTTCCGTACTCCTGCTTTGAAACTATGGGAAAATACAGATAGTCACGGTTGTTTGTGCTTTTGGTGCCCACCAGATTTTTGTTGACCAGCCGCTTTAAATATGTGCCAACTGTCTGGCGTGACCAGCCAAAGGTTTTTTCAAGCTCTTTGCATATCTCGGAGCTTTTTGCCTCCTTGTCCCGCCACAGGATTTCCATCACCGCGTAATCGGAATCCGACAGGTTAGGATAATTACCCATATAAAATACCTCGCTGACATAAAATATTGACGAAACGTTTACGTCCATACGAACAGACTACAACTTTACGTCAATAATGTCAAGTGTTTTTTTACTTTTACATGTGAATTATGAAGAAAAGAGATTTAATTTGTCAGGATTTTCTCATCTAAAAAATTGCATTCCGTAAGCTTATGTTCATCGTCAAAAATAAGCCTGAACAAAGCTATCTTTTTAACGGTTAATGTTTTGCGCTCGAACACATCGGCTATGTGGTTCCAGCAGGTTTTGGACTCCTGCAAACTTGTGCATTTGGAAATGGAGATGTGGGGGATAATCATTGAGGGCACATAATAGGGTGAGCAGTTATCGGATATTTCGGCGAAAAAGTTATAAATATTTTCAAAATAATTAAGCATATTTCTGTTCACATTAACGTTTATATAGGTTACAAAGGTGTCTTTGAACATGCAAACTGCGGTGCTTTCGAATGAAGCGCTGCGCTCCTTTACGTTTTTATACCTTTTAAAAAGAGACGTTATTTTTTCTTCATGTACGCCTTCGTATAAGCTTAGTGCGATGTGGGGCGTTACGTCGCCCTTTATGCTTTGCATATAGTGTGAAAAATTGTTCTTTTTGCAGCTTTGCCAAAGCCCCGTTACATAAGCGGAGAACTCATCGTCAAATAAAAGCTCAATGGAATATCCCGTAGTCATGCTGTGCTCCTTAACATCTTTGGTAAAATTATACCATATATTAACGCAGAAGTCGGCAAAATATTGTTTGGTTGCTTAAATTGCGTTTATGTGCACATTGCTGCAAAAATATGGGCAAGCTGCCGCTGTTTATATGGGCAAAGGTATGGTATAATCAACCCGACTATAAAAAAAGGACGCACAAAATGGATATACAGCAAATAATTAAAATAGCACACAAAGCAGGAGAAATGTTTTCAGAACGCAATTTTGTTGTGGAGCAAAAAAGCTCAGTTTCAGACAAAGTGACATCAATGGACATAAAAATAGAAGAATTTCTCAAAAAGGAGCTCACAGGCCTTGTGGAAGGCTCTGGATTCATGGGTGAGGAAAGCGGGTCCGGTGCCCTTGAAAATGAGTATGTATGGGTGGTTGACCCAATTGACGGCACTTCCAACTTCGTGAGGGATTTGTCCGCCAGCTGCATTTCCATAGCACTCCTTAAAAATAAACAGGCTTATATGGGTGTCGTTTACAACCCCTATAAGGACGAGATGTTTTACGCGCAAAAGGGCGGGGGAGCATTTCTGAACGGCAAAAAAATATCGGTATCGGGCATGCCTTTTGAAAATTCACTGCTTTTCACTTCCTATGCCTTGTATGATAAACACCTTGCTGACATATGTTTTAATATTGCCAGAGAGGCCTACCAAAGCTGTGATGATATACGCAGGTTCGGCTCGGCGGCAATTGAGCTTTGCCTTTTAGCCTGCGGCAGGGGGGATTTGTATTTTGAAATCAGGCTTAGCCCCTGGGACTACGCGGCTGGCGCGCTGATATTGCAGGAAGCGGGAGGGCACGCTGCCGTGTTTGGAAGCGACACAGTGACTTATGATGGCAGGGTGCCTGTAATTGCCGCTAACTGTGCAGATAATTTCAAAAGGCTTTATGATATTGTGGAAAAACATATGAAATAACATGGGAATAAATTGAAAGCCGGGTATTCGGCTTTTTTTATATATTATGCAAATAAACGTTGAGTATATAATGCAATATATGGTAAACTCTAATTATTAACATATGGCATTAACTATGCATGAGGAGACAGAAGATGTTTTGCAGGAATTGCGGAAAAAAATTAAATGACGCAGACAAGTTTTGCAGCAGGTGCGGAAAGGGTACAGAGACTGCGCCGGCAAATAATAATTACATGAATTCAGGCAGCGTTGCAGCAGCTCCAAAAGCAAAAAAGAAAAAAAGGCCCGTCCTGATAGCCTTTGTAATAGTCATTTCCCTAATGCTGGGCATGGTGTCCTCGTTTTTCGCGGCGGCTTTTATGATGGGGATTGCCGAGGCGTTCAAAGAAGACAGCAGCCAAATAAGCCAAAGCGCAACACAAGAGACAGAGCAGGAAGATGATGCTAAGGCCACAGAAGCTGAAGAAACTAATGAAGAAGAATATATCGAAGGCAAAGACGCTCCCCAGGGAGAGGAAACGCCGGGATTTTGGGATTCTGTGATTTCGGCTGCTCAAAGTGAAGGCACGGGGGAAACACAACGCATACCATTGCTGACTTTCACCTTGTCATTTAATGATATGAAGATGTTTCTTGATTCCCAGGAGTGGTATGAGTACCTTTATGAGGAAGGCTACTACGGCCTGGGCAGCATGGACGATTATTACATGGAGTGCAGCAAGGGCATGCTGACTTTTGTGCCTGCAAAGGAGACATGGGAATCTCAAAGCGACGGCATAATCGACCTGGAACTTGACATGAAACATCCGCATTTTAATTATGACAGGGGAGATGAACTTTATTTCAGCGAGGCGTTTGACTTTTTCTCATATGTTCTTGAAATGACAGATGAATATGTGGACTACGCAAGCTACGACACGGACGGCAACGGATACTTAAAGCCGCAGGAACTTACGATAATGTTTATATTTTCTGGTTATGAAGAATACAGTGACTTTGATTATTCTGCTACCACATATTCAAGCTCTATTATTTTCGAGGGCTATTTAAATATTGACGATGTATACATTGACGAGTGCATATTCACAGCCGAAAAGGACCCATACAACGGCGGAGAAGGGCAGATTGCCGGCGTAGGAATAATATGCCACGAGCTGGGGCACGCCATTGATTTACCTGATTTGTATGACACGGATTACACAAGCGAAGGGCTGGCCTTCCATTGCCTTATGGCGGGAGGCTGCGAAAACACCATCGGCTTTGAAGCATACAGCACTCTGCCCGCTCCGCTTATCGCCTGGGAGAGGGTATATCTGGGCTTTGAAGTGCCGGAAGATGTGACAGAGGACGGAGTGTACACGGTGTATGCCCGCTCCACTGACCAATACAACATATTAAAAATTGACGATGACAATGGTTATTACCTGATAGAAAATGTGGATTACGACGGATTCGGCAAAGGGCTGCAGGGATTTTTGAAAAGCCCGGGCGTTGCCATATGGTATGTCAATAAAGCCGTTGTTACAAGCCCCATAAGAATGGCCGCCAACACAATAAATGACAATGAAAAAAAGTATGGCGTAAAGCTTCTGGAGGCCAATGACACCGAGGAGCTGTCAAGCGGCGAATTTGACTATCTTAAAGTCTATGATCATTATTATTACCTGACAGGGGACAATTTGTATGAAGCCGACAGCGGACTGAAAATTGAGATTCTGGACTATCCGGGCGACGAAATGAGAGTTAAAGTGACATTTCCTTAAAATCACTAAACGCCGGCTGAGTCGGCGGCTTGACTGGACCCTAGAAGGGTCCTCTACTAACTAAACCTCAAGGTTTGTTGAAATACCTGCCAACTGTT
>CAZDZB010000108.1:0-7432 GCA_964509795.1 uncultured Christensenellaceae bacterium
AAGAAAACAATGAGTTATTAACAGAAGATATTATCAAAGGATATATTGACGTAATAGGGACTGACCACTGTCCGTTTGATTATAAGCTGAAAAAGAAAATGGGCGGGAAAGACTTCACCAAATGCCCTAACGGCCTGCCGGGGGTAGAGGCGAGAATTGTGCTGATGTTTTCAAAGTTTGTACTGGGAGGGCTGATTTCGCCCAACAGGTTTGCCGAGATATGCTCAATGAATCCTGCTAAACTTTTTGGAATGTACCCTCAAAAAGGAGTAATAAAAGAGGGCAGCGATGCAGACATTGTAATAATAAAGCAGAAAAAAAATAAAATTACTCACAGGCGTATGCATGAAAATGTGGATTTTACACCTTATGAAGGAATAAAGCTAAACGCAGTTGTAGATACAGTTATTTCAAGAGGAGAAATAATAGTTAAAGGAAATAAATTTATCGGCGAAAAAGGACGGGGCCGGTTTATTAAACGAAATATACCAAATACAAATTTGTAATATGGAGGATGAAGATGAGCAGCTATAAGCAGATAGACCTAAGTGTTGACAACGCACGCCTTGAAAAAGTGGCACAGAGGGCGAAGGACAGAGGGATAATAATACCTACATTCGAACAGATGAAAAACCCTGATTTAATACCGGATGATATAAAAAAGCAGCTAAAAGATGTTGGGCTGTGGGATGTAAATCCGTTAAACCTTTTTAGAATAACATGGAATAATGACCCTGTAGAAAAAGGCGGCGGATATGGCGATGTCAATTATATGGAGATTCCGAAAGAGATTACGGGAGTAGACGCAAGAATAATTGCACTCTGCGGAAAATGGTTCCCTACAGGTGCACATAAAGTAGGAGCAGCTTTCGGATGCCTGGTGCCCAGGCTGATTACAGGGCAGTTCGACCCTACTACACAGAAGGCGGTCTGGCCATCCACAGGCAACTACTGCAGAGGCGGCGCATATGACTCAGCTTTATTGGCTTGTGAATCAGTTGCCATACTTCCTGAAGGCATGAGTGCTGAAAGATTTACCTGGCTTGAAAAAATAGCCGGAGAGACAATAAAAACACCGGGTACAGAAAGCAATGTAAAAGAAATATTCGACAAATGCTGGGAACTTCGCAGGTCCGGTGAAGACTTGATGATATTTAACCAGTTTGACGAATTTGGAAACTACCTGTGGCACCACGAAGTAACAGGATATGCTATTGAAACTGTGCTGAAAGAAGTTATGGGCGAAAATTCTAATTACCATGGCTTAGTAAGCAGCACGGGTTCAGGCGGAACAATAGCGGCGGGAGATTACCTCAAAAAGAAATTCCCAAAAAGTAAAATTGCGGCGGCAGAGGCCCTGCAGTGCCCAACAATATACAGCAATGGTTTTGGCGCACACAGAATTGAAGGCATAGGAGACAAGCACATTCCGTGGATTCATAACGTTAAAAACACTGATGTAGCTATTGCCGTTGATGATGAAATCGCAATGAGCTGGATAAGAATGTTCGGCGAAAAAGAGGGATTAAAGCTTCTTAAGCAAAAGGGAGTAAAGCAGGAAATATTAGATAAACTAGACTGGGTAGGAATATCAGGAGCTGCAAACATAATAGCTTCCATTAAATACGCCAAGTATTTTGAATTGAAAGAAAATGATATAGTAGTAACAATACTTACTGATTCAATGGAAATGTACAACAGCCGTATAGAAGAGCTTAATCAAGAAGAAGGCCCGTTCGATGAATTTGCGGCGCAAAGAACAAACGCAAGGTATTTTGACGGCATAAACATTGATTACATAAAAGAGCTTAACTACTATGACAGAAAAGCAGTTCATAACCTTAAATATTACACATGGGTAGAGCAGCAGGGCAAAACATACGAGGAAATATGCGCCCAGTGGGAAGATGACAGCTACTGGACTGACATACCTAAACAAACTGAAAAACTGGATGAACTGATAAAAGAATTTAATAAAAAGGTTAGTGAGCTGTAGGGCAATATGGAATATGTAAAGTACATACCAAACAAAAAGAAGACAGGAAAATTAAATAAAGAAACTGAACTCTTTAGCAGCAGCGAAACGGATAAAGTTTATAAATTTCATCTTTCGATGGGAAGTGCATACAATGAAACTCCGCTTGTGAATTTGTCTGGCCTTGCCGATGAACTTGCTTTGCAAAGCCTGCATGTCAAGGATGAATCCAAAAGAGGAAACCTGAAAGCGTTTAAACTGCTGGGCGGCTCGTATGCCGTTGCTAATTTAATTTGCAGCAAGCTGGGAGTTAACATTAAAGACATTGATTTTGATTACCTTAAATCAGCTGAAGTCAAAAAAAAGCTGGGTGATTTAACATTTGCTGCCGCCTCAGATGGCAATCACGGCAAATCAGTTGCCTGGGCCGCAAATGCCTTTAACCAAAAATCCATTGTTTACATGCCGAAAGGAACTGCAAAGGACAGAATAGAAGCTATTCAAAGCCTGGGCGGTGAAGTTGTGGTGTCTGATTATAATTATGACTGGTGTGTGAGCGAAGTTAACACTCTGTCGCAGGAAAAAGGCTGGGAAGTTGTTTTAGATACCATAAGTGAAGGTGAAGCAGAGGCTCCCATATGGGTAATGCAGGGGTATACTACAATGGCACGCGAAGCTATAAAGCAGCTTAACGGAGAAGTGCCGACTCATGTGTTTTTGCAGGCAGGTGTAGGATCAATGGCAGCCGCTGTAACGGCGACATTAGTTAATCACTATAAAAAAGACTGCCCCAAGATATATATATTAGAGCCGCATGAAGCAGCATGCTATTTTGAGTCTGCAGCAGCTGATGATGGCAAGCCAAGAAGCGTGGAAGGGGAAATGGACAGCATAATGGCAGGCCTTGCCTGCGGCGTACCAAACCCCATTTCATGGGAAATAATAAGAAACTTTGCGGAAGGGTTTTTTAGCTGCGATGATGTTTTAACTGCAAACGGAATGAGAATACTTGCAAATCCCAAAGGAAATGACCAAAAGATAATTTCAGGCGAATCAGGTGCTGTAGGGACAGGATTTTTGGATTACTTAATGAGGTATGAAAAAAATACTGCGAAAAAAATAGGGCTTAACGAGAAGTCAAAAGTACTCCTTTTCAGCACAGAAGGCGATACCGACACTGTCAATTACAGAGACATCGTGTGGTATGGGAAATATAATTTTAAATAACTTTAGAAACTATTACGTGAAAAAAGGGTGAATTATTTCAATTCACCCAATTTTTTTATAAAGCTCTCAAATTCTTTTTCAGTATATGCAAGCACATTTTTTTCAAATTGGCGATAAATCGTTAAAAGCTTTTCTGCATTTTCGGTGAGGTGAGATCCGCCGCCTGATGAGCCGCCAGCCTTTCTTTCCAGCAATTTGTAACCAAGAACATCTTCTGCATGCTGGATGATATGCAATGCTTTTGTATAAGCCATGGACATATTTTTGCTGGCTTTAAGAAGGGAATTTGTCTGCATAACCTGCTCCAGCAGAGCCGCAACCCCTTCACCGAAAAATTTTTCTTTGTCCAGAATTTTAATTCTTAGCTTATATGAAAAATCCAAGTTATCCATAGCATGCCTCGTTTTTGTTTATTGATTCAAAAGGTCAGCAACCTCTTCATCAGTTAAATCCATATGATAGAATAAACTGTAGAATTCTTTTATATCATCTTCGTCGAAATCATAATAATCAGGGTACATTATGCTGCCAAGCCATTTGATTCCTATCAGGCGGTTTTCGCTTCGGGGCCTGTCCACCCATGCAAATGGAGCCTTGGGAATACTTATGACATTGCCGTTGATTACAGCAGTTATGTTAGCATAGTCAGGATTGCTTAAAATTCCATCGGCGGCATTGCGGCCTGATATGTTTTCTGTGGGTTCGCCATTTGCGAAAATGAAATCAGGGTTCCAGGAAAGAAGATGTTCCTTTGTAACCTGAAGCCTGTCGCCGGATTCGGACTCCATCTCGCATACATTTACTGCGTATATTATGTCAAACAGCTGTGATGCTGCTGTGTTGCGGGCGGATGTATTGAGTGAGTCTGTGCCGTTGGCATAGTATACAGTCACTCTTTCATCTTCCGGTATTTCTGTTATTGAATCAAGGGCATCCTGGGCATAATCACTAAGCTTTTTGCATTGCTTTGTTTCGCCTGTTACTTCTCCGAGCAAAGTGTAGGCTTCAGGAGCAGACAGAAGCTCCAAATCGATGACAACGACCGGAATACCAATTGTTTGTTCAAGAGCGTCGGCTTTTTCAACGGTTGCTTCGCTTTCTGTGCCTACCATGATGGCAACCTGCGGGTTTTCGGCCAATACCGCTTCCCAATTCCCCGCTGAACCCATTCCGAACACAGGGAGGTCAAGATATTCCGGCAGAATGAATGAGGCCTCTGTCTCGTTGAATTCATAAGGCCATCCGATAAGTGTATCGGGGGCGGCAGTGTAGAGAATTATCATGCATCCGGGATCCGCGGCGTAAACACGCTCAACCTTTTCAGGGATTGTGACTTCACGCCCCGCCATGTCAGTAATTGTTTTTACATCGTTTTCTGTGTCTGAACCGCCGTTAATTAATGAGCACGCAGAAGCCGCTAAGGCAATTGCGACGATTACAGTGATTAGAAAAACACGTTTAAAATTCCAGCTTTTTCGTTTCATACTCTTAACCTTCCTATTGACTTTTTTTGAAAAAAGCGTTATGTTTATAAAACAATAACGAAGTCATCATAACACCCTTTTATTAAGTTGTCAAACAAAGTGGTTTAAGGAAGAAAAACAGCGGAAATTTATTATATAAAACAAATAAAACATAATTTAAGTATCTAAAAAATATAGGGATTACAGATGAAATTATTTGAAAACAGCAGAATCAAAAACACAAAAATGTTAATCGCGGCATTGCTTTTCATCAGCATTGCCGCAGTTGTGGTGTCATTTTGCGTAGGGTATTACGAAATGAATTTTTCTGATATTATCAGAATGCTAAAAGGAGAAACTGCCGACGGTAATTTCCCGATAATTTTCAATTTGCGGCTGGGCAGAATAATAGCGGCATATTTAATAGGCGCAGCACTGTCGGTTTCAGGAACGGCGTATCAGGGAGTTTTGAAAAACCCCTTAGTATCTCCTGACATTTTAGGTGTGGCCTCAGGAGCGGGAATGGGCGCATCTGCTGCAATTGTGTTGAACCTGGGCGAACTCTACATTCAAATGTTTGCGTTTGCAGGCGGTGTAATTGCCGTTAGCTTATCATATTTAATAAGCAGAAATGTCAAATTCGACAGAAGAGTCAGCCTGATACTATCAGGTATGCTTATTGGCAGCCTGGCCTTTTCCGTGACGTCAATGATTAAATATTTTGCAGACACTCAAAGCCAGCTGCCGGAAATCACTCACTGGCTTATGGGCAGCCTTTCAAAGGTCAGCATGAATTCAGTGTTATTCGCTTTGCCTTTTATGGCAATAGGATTCATTATTATTTTTCTGCTCAGGTTTAAATTAAACGTGCTTTCATTAAGCGATGTGGAGGCGCAAAGCCTGGGTGTAAACACAAAACGTACAACAATCAGCGTCATTGCATCCGCTACTTTGCTAAGTTCCGCTGCTGTATGCCTGGGTGGCCTGATTGGCTGGGTTGGGCTGATGATTCCGCATATAACTAGGGGCTTGGTGGGGCCGCAGTTTAAAAAACTGCTTCCAATAACCGCAATGACAGGAGGGATTTTTCTTTTAGTAATGGATGATGTCGTAAGGTCTGTTGCGGTTTTTGAAATACCTATAGGGCTTGCGGTTTCATTTATCGGCGCGCCGTTTTTCTATATGCTTATAAAGAAAGGCAAAAAGAGCTGATGAAGTTAGAAGTAAAAAATTTAACCGGCGGATACGGGAAAAAAGTGGTTGTCAATAATCTTTCGTTTTCGGCAGTCTCAGGAGATATGATATATGTGCTGGGGCCAAACGGCGGCGGCAAAACAACAATGTTTAACATGTTGATTGGCTACAAAAAAAGAGACTCCGGTGATATTTTGCTGGACGGCATTGACATTGAAACATTAAACGAAATAGAATTGGCTAAAAAGGTGGCTTATATTCCACAGGACCATGTGCCTGCGTTTAACTATACGGTTGAAGACGTGGTGTTAATGGGCAGAACATGCCATTTGAAAAGATTTGCTGTGCCGCAAAAATCAGATTATGATATCGTGCATGACACGCTTGAAATTCTGGGCATAGAAGATTTCGTGCAAAGAGAATATATGGAGTTAAGCGGCGGCGAAAGGCAGCTGGCTTTAATTGCCCGGGCCCTTTGCCAGAAAGCAGAAATATTTGTTATGGATGAGCCGCTCACAGGTTTGGATTTTGCCAATAAAGCTATGGTAACATCCGCCCTAAAAGGACTTACTAAATCAGGATATACAATTATTATGTCAACGCATAACGCAATAAACAATTACTCAGATGACGATAAAATATTATTAGTTAATGCGCAAGGCGAAGGGATTTTCGGAGACATTAACAGCATAATATCAAACAATACAATAGAAAAAGCATATAAAATTCCACTTCAGACAATTTGCAGCGTAGACAAGAACGGAGGAAGACACCTTTTGTGCCTGCCGATATAAGAGTATGAATGTATTTTTGACAGGGCAAATAAACTGCGGGAAAAGCACAATAATCAATAATTTTCTTGAAGGCTATAATGGCAAAGCCGCAGGCTACAGAACAATAAGAGCAAAAACACACCTTGATGATTTTTTTGGGGTGTACCTTCTTGATATTAATGACATCAAAAAAGACATGAATAAAAAAAACAGAGCAGGGACATGCTTTGCGGACAAATCATTAGTATGCCATGAAAATATTTTTAATACACTGGGAGTTAAGATGCTGGAAGGGTACAGCCAGGCAGATATTGTGATAATGGATGAGATAGGGGCACTGGAGAAAGACTGCACGTTATTTTTAGATAAAATATCTGAGGTTTTGGATTCGGAGGCAAATGTGATGGGCGTAATCAAACAAAAAGACACTCTGTTCTTAAATGAAATAAAGCTGCGTGCCGATGTTAAAATAATTGAAATTACAGGCCGAAACAATAAAGAGGCCCTGGAAGAGGTTAAAAGGCTTTTTTATCTATAATATTTTTGATTTCCACGAAGTTATGGGGAGTGTCAATATCCATTAATTCAGTGTAATCCGATGTTTCGAAGTGTTCCAGTATGTCAAGATGGCCATTTATGACTTTCTGCCCAGTCTCATTCGGCTTTAAGGACATAAGCTCATCATACAAAAAATCCGGGAATATAACAGGATTACCGCGTTTATTATTATGGGAAAGAGCCAGCATAGTTCCTTTTTTGTATGCAGAAACCATATTTTCAATAGTGGACTTTTTAAGCAG
>CAZDZB010000109.1:0-7244 GCA_964509795.1 uncultured Christensenellaceae bacterium
CTTCTGTGATGGATACTAAATTATCAATATTAATCTGCATACCTTCCTCCTTAACGCCTAGTATAATCCCTATTTTTTTATATATAAATTGTACCTCATATGTATAGATGATGCAACTTTTTTCATTCCTATTTATGGCATGATTTTATTTTCCCATATTTATATTGTTTTTTGTTATTTTAATGATATACTATATCTACATTAGAAATAATACAAAAACGAGGTTGAAAAATGCGAATATTTTTGTTGTTTCAGGACTTATCATATATGCATGAAAGAATGGGCGGCTATATCTGGGCTCCTGAAAAACATTTTAGCGATATAGGCAAATATAATTGGGAAATAGTAAAAAAACTGCAAAAAGGCGATGTCGTATATAGTATTGCCGAAGATAAAATTGTTTCAGTAAATATTGTGACGTCAGAACCCAAAAAAAAGAAAAAGCCTTCGGATTTAGATATACCTGCGGCAGGAGACGGTTGGTATGTCTCACTAAATTACAGCCAGCTGAAAAGGTCATTTACTCTAAGGGAGACCCATAAAAACGAAATCACTAAACTATGCGCAGGCAAAGAATCTCCTTATGACAGCACCGGAAGTGCAAATGAAGGGCATATTTTCGAGATTACCTATGAAGCTCATAAATATATGATGGGTTTGGTATCCACATATAACATTAGCAATAATCTAGATTTGCCGGAACTCCAGGAAAGAGATGTAGCCTTAATACATCAAATTGATGATATGGTTGCAAAATACGAAACAAAGGAGCATAAAGCTCTTGCGGTGCGCATGGGGCTTTTGGAAACCGTGCTTAAGCAAAGGCTTTTAAGGCATACAAAAAAATGTGCTGTATGCGATATAGATTATACAGAGTTTCTCTCCGCTGTTTACTGCAAGCCCTGGGATGATGCATCCACATCAGAAAAACTTGACATCAATAATCTTCTTCTTATGTGCCCGTTGCACAGAGAAATGTTTGAAAGAGGTTTCATTACTTTCAATGATAAAGGGATGATAAAAATATCAGGTGAAATGCGGTTTGAAAACTTCAAATCATTATCAATCAATCTTTTTACGTCAATCAACATGACAGAATCCCAGGTTGATTATATTCAATGGCACAGAAAAAACGTATTTAAAGAATAGATTTACACATTATATTTTTTGATTAACACGGCCGCAGTTTCATGCAAACTTCGGCTTTTTATTTTGCGGTGCCGCTGTTGATAATTGAATAATATAAGGTTATAATAGAACAATACAAAAATATTTATGTACTGGAGAAAATATGGAAAACAAATGCTGGTTCTGCGAAATAAACTCAGCTGCTGAGGACAAAGAGTATTATGTAGCCCTGAAACACGGACAAAACAGAAATGACAAAAAGACTGTAGAAATTCAAAGATGCGAAAGCTGCGAAAAAAAACACAGTAAAGGCGATTTGTTTGCATCATTAATGTATATTTTGGAAGCAGTCCTTTTATTCGGTGTATATTTGGTTTTCAAAAAATACATAGACTTGCTTTATGTCGCAGTTGCATATGTTATTCTTATGCGCCCTCTTACATATCTTTCAAAAAAAATCAGAGAAAAGACAGCTGAACCCGCCAAATCCGTCTGCGTCGTTTCTGAACATCAAGAAGTAAAAGAACTGATTGAAGAAGGATATTTTGAAACCAGAAGATTTTAAGGAATTTTAAATGGATAACAAATCTTTAATAAAACTAGAACTTAATAAAATAATTGACATGACTGAATCTCACTGTATGTCTGAATCCGGAAGGCAAATGACAGCCAAAATGGAGCCTATGGTAAATCCGCTTGACATAAACACAGCACTTGACGAAGTGGATGAAGCTCTCCGCTATTTGGAAAACACAAATTCCTGCCCTATCAGGATGTTTGACGAAATCTTAAGCGATGTAGGCAGAGCCAAAATCGGAGCTACGCTTCACGGCGGGCAGTTGATGTCAATTGCTGCATTTTTAGGTGTTTCCAGAGATGTCAAGTCCGCTGTGGAAGACAGCGAGCTTGACATACCTGTTTTGAAAGGCCATTGCGGATTTCTGACAGAAAACAGATTCATAGAAAATGAAATCAAACGCTGCGTCTTATCAGAAGATGACGTGGCCGACGACGCATCCGAAGACCTTTACGAAATCAGAAAAAAAATCAGAAAAAAGCAAAGTCAGATAAGGGAGAAGATGGACCATATGCTCAGGTCTTCCTCATCTTATCTACAGGAGGGCATTATTACTATGCGTTCCGGCAGATATGTCCTTCCTGTCAGAGCTGAGTACAAAGCTAACGTAAAAGGCATAGTCCATGATGTATCATCTTCCGGCTCAACTGTGTTTATTGAGCCTATGGCAGTAGTTGACCTGAATAACGAAATACGCCAGCTTGAACAGGAAGAGCAAAAAGAAATACAAAAAATATTCCAATACCTGTCTTCTCTGATAATGGAAAAAGCTGATGACATAATCCAAGCCTTTAATTTCATGACTAAGCTGGACTGGATATTCGCCAAAGGCAAGCTGGCTCTTGAAATGAGTTCAGTCCGCCCTGAAATAAATGATAGCAGATACATCAATATAGTCAAAGGAAGGCATCCTTTAATTGATAAGGATAAAGTTGTCCCCATAAATTTGTGGTGCGGCAAAGATTTTGACTGCCTTATTGTTACAGGGCCAAATACAGGGGGTAAAACCGTTTCTTTGAAAACATGCGGGCTTTTCGTTCTGATGACCCAGTGCGGGCTTTTGATACCCGCCAACGAAGGAACTACCCTTCCGATTTTCAAAAATGTATACGCAGACATCGGAGATGAGCAGTCAATTGAGCAAAGCTTATCTACCTTCTCATCTCATATGAAAAACATTGTAGCAATAACCCAGCAAGCTGACCATGAAAGCTTAGTGCTACTGGATGAACTGGGCGCGGGCACCGACCCCACGGAGGGCGCCGCCTTAGCGATAAGCGTTCTTAAAAATCTCATAGCAGTAGGTTCAGTGATACTTGCTACCACACACTACAGTGAGCTTAAAGCATTCGCCCTTACAAAAGACAGGGTAGAAAACGCAGCGATGGAGTTTGATGTTAAAACACTTTCCCCTACATATAAAATGGGAATAGGCATCCCCGGCAAGTCTAACGCTTTCCAGATATCAAGGCGGCTGGGCCTTGATGAAGATATAATAAAGCATGCGCGGGAACACATAGACGACGAAGGAATAAAATTCGAAGACATCATACAATCCGCTGAGCGTAACCGCCAGTCATCAATTAAGCTGCGCAAAGAGGCTGAACAAATGCATGATGACGCTAAAAAACTTCGTGACAGGCATCAGGAAGAATGGAACAGAATATACAAAAGCCAGCAGCAGGAAATTGAGAAAGCAAAGTCCGAGGCTGCAAAAATCCTAAGGGAGGCTAAAGAAAAAGCAGATGATGTAATAAAGCGCCTTAAAGATCTTGAAAAAGGCAGCTACTCCAACCTGGACAGGGAACGGCAGAAAATAGGCGACTCCTTAAAAAGTATGCAGGAAGACTTTGATTATGCAGCAAAATCAGAAACCGTCAAGTTCACAGTTTCTGCAAGCCCCAACCAGCTTACGCCTGGGCAAAGTGTTCGCCTGATTGACACAAATACAGAAGCGACAATACTGAAAGCACCAGATTCTAAGGGGAAAGTGCAGGTTCAGGCTGGAATAATTAAACTGACAACAGATATTTCAAACATAGAATTAATAGAAAAACCTAAGTTTCAGCACACTGTGCCAACGTCCGGAAGAGGACTTAAAACCTCCACAGCCGCACTTGAACTGGATATAAGAGGCTGCAGTGCCGAAGAAGGAATAATGCAGCTCGATTTGTACCTTGACAATGCCTTCACCTCACATTTGCCTTCTGTTCAGATTATCCACGGCAAAGGCACAGGTGTGCTAAGAAGCGCAGTGCACAGGCATCTGAAGGCCCATCCCCATGTGGACAGCTACCGCCTTGGCAAGTATGGAGAAGGCGAAGACGGCGTAACAGTTGTGAAAATGAAATAAAGAGGTTATTTCCATTTATATTATTTTTTTGGATTTTATATTATTTTTTGAAACAGGCAGTTTGTTCACATTTCTGTAACAATTTTGTGTTTCAATTAACACAAAATTGGATTATTTTATAATTATTAAGAGACAAGAGCGGAGGCAGGATTATGAATGAGAATATAAGTATTTTGGTAGTTGATGATGATGTCAATATCGGGCATCTGATTAAGCTGTATCTCGAAAAGGAAGGTTTTTCTGTTTCGATTGTCCTAAGAGGTGACGAAGCGGTGCAGGTTTTCAAAAACGGCAGCTTCCAACTCATAATTCTGGATGTAATGCTTCCCGGAATGGACGGCTGGGGCGTATGCAGGGAAATCAGAAAAGTAAGCGATGTGCCTATCATTATGCTCACTGCAAAAGGTGAAACTTTCGATAAGGTACTAGGCCTCGAACTGGGCGCAGATGATTATATGGTAAAGCCATTTGACCCGAAAGAACTGGTCGCGCGCATCAAAGCAATGCGCAGAAGAGCTGTACCTAAATCACAAAGCGGCAATATACTGGAGTTTGATAACTTAACAATCAATATGAATACATATTCGGTTGAGTACTTCGGAAATCAAATGGAACTCCCACCTAAGGAAATGGAGCTTTTGTTCTTTCTGGCTAATCACAAAAACAATGTTTTCACCAGAGAGCAGCTTTTAGAGCAGGTTTGGGACTTTGATTATTTCGGTGACTCAAGGACTGTAGATGTTCATATAAAAAGACTAAGAGAGAAATTCCCGGCAACAGCGGAAGTTTCCTGGAAAATAAAAACCGTTTGGGGCGTAGGATATAAATTTGAGGTTAAGTGATGTTCCGGTCGATTTATTCCAGGATGCTAATAACATACATTCTGATTGCCGCGTTTATCCTGCTGCTGCAGTCAGTTATTTTGGTACAGCTTTATAAAGAGTCCTACATCGAAGTTACAGCTGAGTCAACCGTGTCTCAGGCCGAGCAGATAGCTGCGCTTATATCATCTCCTCAGCATGCAAATGACAAATCCGCTTCATCTCTGCTAAGCACTCTGGAAGTTTATGAAACCGATTCGATAACATTATGGCTGATTGATGAAAATGGAATAGTGTACCATGTGAACCCTGATGAACAGCTGCACATTTCACAGGATGAGCTCGTCTCTTCTTTAGAAAAAGTGTTTAAAGGTGAAACGGTTGTTTTAAGAAGCGAAATCACTTCTATTATGTCAGGGCTGGCGCTCACAGTGGCTGTTCCTGTGGAGTATGAAGACAGCGGCATACTATACTCTATATATATGTATAGGACAATTGATGCGGCGCAGGGCCTTGATTACAGATTCTACCGCCACCTGCTGATATCCACACTGATTACAATAGTTGTTAGTGGTGTACTCGTTTTGATATCTTCAAAGCACATTGCACTGCCGATAAAGCAGCTTAATAAAATGTGTATTGACATAAGCAACGGCAACTTTGACACACATATAGTTACAAGCGGACAGGACGAAATTGAACAACTGGCGACATCTTTTAACACTATGGCTCAGAACCTTAAAAAACACGAAAAGCTGCGTTCAAGTTTCGTCGCGAATGTTTCTCACGAGCTGCGTTCACCTCTCACATCAATTCATGGTTTTGCCGAAGGACTGCTGGATGGCACTATAGATGAAAAGGACAGAGATAAATACGCAAGGGTTATAGTGGAGGAAAGCACAAGGCTGAAAAAACTGATTAATGAGCTTTTGGATTTGTCCCAGATTGAATCCGGGGAATTTCCTCTTCATTTATCTCAGTTTGATATCAACGAGCATATCAGAAGAGTACTTATTCGATATATTGACAGAATGGAAGAAAAAGACATTGAGCTCAACGTATCATTTACTGAAGAGTACTGTATGGTCTTTGCTGACTCCGACCGAATTGAACAGATAATAGTTAATCTCATTGATAATGCTATTAAGTTTACCCCTGAAAAAGGCACCATCAGTATATGGACCAGAACCGATGAGGAAAAAGTGCTGGTGGGCATCAGCGACACAGGCTGCGGAATCTCGAAAGAGGATTTGGACTATATTTTCGAAAGGTTCTATAAGTCTGATAAAGCCCATAGCAATAAAATAGGCACGGGGCTTGGGCTTTCAATAGTGAAAAAAATACTAGATCAGCACGGAGAAACCATTTTGGTACGCTCTGAACCGAACAAAGGAACAAAATTTATTTTTACATTGACAAGTACGGATGTAATTTAAAATATAAAAATCTAAAGAGGTGAAATTATGGATAATTTTGAATATGAATTTAATACGAAAGAACCGCGCAAATCAGGTGGCCGCGCTTTAATCGTTATACTAGTAGTTATTTTGCTTTTAGCTGCGGCTTTCTTTGCCGGAGCATATTTCAGCAATAACTTAAATTTACCAGCTGATCGAAATCAGGACACTGAGATAAGCGATGATTCCACTCAGGCAGAAAATACAGAAGATGCTGAATCAACATCTGACGTTACTCCTGCTCCCTCTGAAGCTGCAGAAACCCAAACCAAGCAGCCTACCGAGGCTGTGCAGGCAGCTAATGACATCCCCACAATTGTTGAAACTGTATCATCAGGAGTAGTAAGCATTACTTCCTACTATTCTTCAACTTCAGATAAAATTGACGATTGGGAACCGATGTCATTCGGTACAGGCGTAATAATTTCAAGCGACGGATATATTGTCACAAATAATCACGTTATTGCAGACGCCGGACGAATTTCAGTAACCCTGGAAGACGGCGAAAAGCTGGTGGCTGAATTAATAGGAAGTGACCAGTATGTTGACTTAGCAGTACTAAAAATCGAAAAGGATGGCCTGTACACAATACCTTTCGGCGACTCATCAGAAATCAGAGCAGGCGAGCAAGTTATTGCTATCGGCTCCCCATTGGGCGATGAGCTCACAGGAACTGTTACAGCAGGCATTATTTCCGCTGTAAACAGGCAGATTGAAGTGGACGGAATACCATTTACCCTGCTGCAGACAGACGCAGCGTTAAACCCCGGCAACAGCGGTGGCCCATTGCTTAATATGCAGGGCGAGTTAATTGGAATAAACACCCTCAAAAGCATCTTTGCAGGTTACGATGAAACAGGCACAGCTATAGCCGCGGAAGGCATAAGCTACGCTATCCCTTCAAACAG
>CAZDZB010000110.1:0-4752 GCA_964509795.1 uncultured Christensenellaceae bacterium
AGTTTATTCGGAATGGCGGTTACCGCAGCTGAACTCCCTGCCATGTCCGGTACAACTGGCAGCAGGGAGGAAATATCATCTGTCCTGAGACTTCGTCTTGAAAATTCACTGGCACGCATCGCTTTTTTCATTGTCCCATCTGCCGCCGCTTTTTTTGCTTTTGGTGACGTTATAACGGCAGCACTTTACAGAACAGGAAAATTTGATGAAACCGGAGTCTTTTTTGTCTGGATTACTTTGGGCGGTGCATCCGTTGGGCTGCTTGCTTCAACATTCGCACGTCTTGTTTCGTCGGCCTTTTACGCTCTTCATGACACAAAAACACCCTTCAGGTTTGCCCTTGTGCGCGTAATAATTGCCGCTGTCTTAAGTTTTACTCTTTCAGTGAAGGTTCCGCCTTTACTGGGGCTGGAAGCCGTTTACGGTACAGCAGGCCTTACGCTCGCTTCAGGGATTGCCGGGTGGATTGAATTCTATCTGTTAAAAAGGACGCTAACTATGATAATAGGCCCTTTCAATATGAAGAAAATCCTTATGATTAAACTCTGGGCTTCTGCTGTTTCAGGTATAGCTTCAGGCTGGGGAATCAGAATGTTTTTAAAATCGGCCGGGCATTTTCATCCTGTTGTTGATGCCGTTTTTATTCTTGGAATTTTTGGTATTACATATATAGCATTGACATTTTTAATGCGTATTAGTGAATCAGAAACAATAGTTGATCGAATCCGGTCTTTACTGAGAGTTCCAAAAAATTAAAAAAAAGATTATGAGATCCCCTTTCAGCAGAGGAACCGGATATTTTCGATAAAACTTGTGCAAAATATTAATAGCAGGAGGAATTAAATGGCTTACAGAATTAATCCTGATGAATGCATAGAATGTGGTGCCTGTGAATCAGTATGCCCGGTGTCGTGCATATCAGAGCAGCCTGACGGGAAACGCAAGATTGATGAAGCCGAATGTACAAACTGCGGTTCATGCGCCGCAGAATGTCCGGTTGAGTGCATTTCAGAGGTGAAATAGTTTATTGAGGGCCGGATAATGTTCCGGCCCCGGTATTCAGGATTTTTTTATTCGGCATCCATAATGCAAGTGCCGTTAAAAACAGACCCGCTTTCCATAACAATGTCGGGGGAAATCAGATCTGCATTTATCCTGCTTTTTTTAAACATCTCTATTTTTTTTGATGCCCTGATTTTACCATTGACTGTGCCGCTGACGGAAACTACAGCCGCATTTACATCGGCGCTTATGGCTGACTCTCTGCCGATAATAAGCTGTCCATCTGATACTATTCTTCCCTCGAACCTGCCTTTAATTTTCAGGGAATTTTTAAACTTTAATGTACCGCGAAATTCGATATCTTCCGCTATTACAGTATCAATTTTGTTTTCGTCCTCTACAATCTCTTTTACTTCAGACATTAGCTGCTCCGTGCCTCAATTTTTTATCGTTAATATAAACATAAAATATATTTATTGTTAAATTTCATGATCAGATGATGACTCAGGATTTAGGTGCTGTTTCGACACTCATAAACCGGCCGGATGTAACCTGAACGCTGTAAATATTATAGATTTATACTTTTATTGTCAAACAAAAAGACTTCAAAGCATATTCCATATAGAATTATTTGTAACAAGATTTTACTGCCGGACTAATATATAGCGTGTAGTTAATCGGATTAATTTTTTTTTAATTAATCAATTTTAAACTGGCATAATAATTTATTTCAGTTAAAGTAATGCATATCGGAGAACAAATGGAAGATATCCTGAAAAAAGCCAATGAACTTGGCCTATTAATATACAAAACTGATACAGCAGTAAATTTCAGGGAAATGGAATCACGCGTGAAATCTGATACGGAGGCATCGCTGCTTCTTGAAAAATATAATGAACTTGCTGAAATGATCAGGCTGAAGCAGGAATCAGGATTTAAAATTGAGAGTTATGAAGCCGCGGAATTTTCTGAGATAACCGCTTCTGTCACATCAAACAGCCTGCTCAGAGATTATATAAAATCCCGTGATTCATATATGGATATGCTTTTAAAGATCAACAATGAACTCTCCATGTAACAGAATAATTTCAGTGCTTTTCTTTTTATGCTGATAATAATAAAAACTTGACTATGTTGGTTTTTTCATTTGTTATTATTATATTATAATTGTAATTCACAAAATCCGCATTAAAATAAAAAACATCAGGATAAGGTTAAAAAAAATGCAACCTGACTTAAACAGTTTAAAAGAAAAACTACAGGCGAACAGGGATTTTATTACAAGGATTGCCTCCGGGATTCCCGGATTCAAGGGTTATGTTGAAAAAGCTGAGAATTATGATGCCGACCGGATGATCAGGGAGTTTATTGCAGAAAAAGTGTTAACTGCAAAAAAAAATCTCGGTATGCTTTCCGGGGACCTTTCACGTGAGTCTGATCTTGCAGCTTTACCTGATCTGGATTCACTTTCAAACCTGCTTGAAGGGATTTTAAAGAAGGTGCAGTATGCCGAATATGGAGCTTCCGGTTCATTTTCAAAAGTTAAAATTACTGAAGATGACCAGAACAGGCTGCTTGAATTTGACTGGCGCCTTATTGCCCAATTTGATGAAGTGCTTTCATTTGCTTCAGGTATTCAGTCTCTAAGGGGTGATGAACTGAAAGCCGCTGTAAAACAGGTTAAAACCCGGCTGCTTGAATTTGAAAAGACATTTGATGAAAGAAAATATGTTATAATGGAGGTTATATAATGGCATTACTTGATGTTGTGCAGTGGGACAATAAACCCGGCGAAGTTATTTTTAAATTTGAAGAGGGGGCAATCGCACTTGGCTCACAGCTCATAGTAAAGGAGGGGCAGGAGGCCATTTTCTTTAAAGACGGCCAGGCACTCGATTCTTACGGGCCGGGCAGACACACACTGAGTACAGGGAACGTTCCGATTCTTGAAAAACTGATCAATCTACCTTTCGGCGGGAAAACACCTTTCCCCGCGGAAGTATATTTTATAAACAAGACAGAAATCCCCAATCTGAAATGGGGCACAAAACAGCCGATGCAGCTTCTCGACCCGATCTACAACCTTCCGGTCCCGATCAGGGCTTTTGGTGCTTATTCAATAAGAATAACAGACATTAAACCGTTTCTTATCATGGCAACCGGTACATGGAGGGCCTTTACAACCGATGCCATCGGATCGGCTTTAAGGGACCAGGCAATTCTTCCCAGAATTCAGGACCTTATCTCAGAGTTCATGATCAAGCAGAATATAACTATTCTTAAACTTTCAGCATATTATGACGAAATCGGTTCAGGCGGTAAAGCGAAACTCCTGGAGGACTTTACAAGTTTCGGTATTGAGCTTGTTCGCTTTGCAGTTGAGTCTATTAATATTCCCGATGATGATGAAAATGTAAAAAGGCTCAAGAAGGCCCTTGCAGATAAGGCCGAGATGAATATCATGGGTGATGACTACAAGGTTAAACGTACCTTTGATACAATGGAAAAGGCCGCGGCAAACGAAGGCATGACCGGAGGAATGGTTGGTGCCGGAATGGGCGTAGGCATGGGCCAGCAGATGGGCCAGATGGTGGGTTCCGCTATGGGCAATGCTCAGCCCGGTGCCGGCCAGTCAGGCGGCCAGGTCGCATGTCCAAAGTGCAACGCATCAAACCAGGCAGGCGCTAAATTCTGTCACTCATGCGGCGCTCAGTTATCGGCGCCACAAATCGCATGCCCCAAGTGTAACGCGGCAAACCAGGCCGGAGCCAAATTCTGCCATTCATGCGGCGCAAGCCTTCAGGCCTCCAACTGCGTGAAATGCAACGCACAGCTTGCCCCGGGCGCAAAGTTTTGCCCTGAATGCGGCGCTCAACAGGGCTAATGGGATGTCTTCAATAAACTGCGCGTCATGCGGCGCGCCGGTTGAGGTGAAAAACAGATTCAGCAGGATCTATGTCTGCGATTATTGCGGGACACATCTTCGTGTTAAAGACGGGGGCTTTGATATAGCGGGGAAGTATCCTAAACTTGCAGATTTTCCATCGATATTCAGCGTAGGTTCCACTGGTACAATACTCGGGAAGCCTTTTACCGCACTCGGCCGAATGCGATACAAATACCAGGGCGGCCATTATGATGAATGGTTTATTGACCTTGATGGAGAAAAATCATGGTTCACTGAGGACGAAGGAACATTTACCCTTTACACGGACCTTTATGAAGCTGTAGAGATCCCTGACATTGACAGCATCAGGCCCGGGCAGAACATAATGGTTGGAGACAAAAAGGTCATGGTCAAGGAAAAGGGCAGGGCCGTTGTTGATGGGGGTGAAGGTGAACTCTATTTTTATGTTGAACCCGGCTCCGAGGTGATATATCTTGATGCAGTTGCTGAAGGTAAAAAGGTATCTGTTGAATATACTGAAAATGAAGTGGAAATGTTTGCCGGGAGGCCTCTGCTGAAAAGGGACATAGCGGTAAACTCATAATCGGCAGAAACTATTACCGCGTTTTATCCCAGGCACGGCAGTTAATCACAGACACAAAACGTCTCTGTGATTAACTTAAAACAGGAACACCAGAGAAATCTTTTTATATAAGTCCGAAGATTTCCGGCTTGTGTTTACTGACAGTGTGTTATTTATTAATGTAACTGTATTAAACAAAAACCAGTTAAATTTATAATGGATGATTGCCATGGGTACAGGAAAAGATGAACTTGTTTCGCTGAAGTGTTCCTCATGCGGA
>CAZDZB010000110.1:4852-7115 GCA_964509795.1 uncultured Christensenellaceae bacterium
TGCCATGGGTACAGGAAAAGATGAACTTGTTTCGCTGAAGTGTTCCTCATGCGGAGGCGAACTGGTAAAAAGTACACGTACTTATTATGATAAAGATGAAGAGGAGGACGTAACAGTTCCCCTGGCGAAATGCGTTCAATGCGGGAAGGACTTTGACCAGCACACACAGGAATATTATCATGTTTTTGCCGATGACCTGACCTACGATAAGGACTCAACAATCTTCAAGCTTGGCCTTAAAGGTACTCTGAATAATATCGATTATGAAATTATCGGAAGGCTTAGATACCAGGAGGAAGAGGAATACGAAAAATGCACCTGGGATGAATGGGTTGCCGTTTCTGCTGACGGAGTATTCCATTATTTTGTTGAAGAGGATGGTGAGATTCATTCCTACGAAGAGTATACCCCTGAATCAATTGATATGGAATCCGATAACAATGCCATCCTATTCGAGGACAAAAGAATTAGCAGGTCATCAGCCTATACAGGTCGTGTAGTCCTTGTTGAGGGGGAACTACCATGGCAGCCGGAGATAGGCGAAGCCGCAACATGCTATGATTTTAAAAAGGACGGCTGCCATTATACTATTGAACAGACTGAAGATGAAGTATCAATAACAAAGGGTGAAAAGCTTTCACATGGCCAGGTCTTAAGCGCATTCAATATTGAAATATATAAGGATAAGTACGACAACACTATAAGGAAACGTACGGCCTACGGCAGGAAAAGCCTTGTATACGCAGCAGCTGCATGCTTCTGTCTTGTAGTTTCAATATTCAGCTGTTTTTCCTCAACCGGCGTGAAAGGCGTAATGGGGAAAAAACAGGTTCTTACCATGAATGTGCCTCTCCAGGAAAACGGTTCAAAGGTGTACCAGAGCCAGGTACTCTGGGGCCCCTTTGATATACTTGAAGGCAACAAGCTTTATAATGTTGGTTTTTCCATAGATGAACGAATCCAGAGTCTTAACCTCGAATGGCAGTCATTCAGGTTTATGCTCATCAGTGAAAAGAGGCTGCAGGATCTTGCCGGCCTGAACATCAATAATCCCGCTTTTCTCAGGGACATATTTTCAGAAATTGACGCATTGCCGGAACCCCTGGAATCCTACGTAATAATTGCTGATTTCTGGGATGAAGAGGGCAGTGATAGCGAAGGTTACTGGCATGAATCTGATACCAGTTACAGTACGGAATTTGTACTCGATGAAGCAGGAAAGTATTATGCCTACATGGAACTATACAGCGAAAAACCCCGGAAGCCGGAATCTGTTGTACTTGCCATATCCCAGGTCAGGGGGTACAGGTATTTCATGATTATTTTTGTAATCTTTGTTTTTCTTTTTGCTATAAACAGGATTAAATCAAAATCGTACAACGAACTTCCATTTAAAATGGCTAACAACTAGGAGGCTGTCATGTTCAGAAGCATAATAATAGCCGTTATTCTCATTTCATCATCTTTTTTACTGACTTCATCATTTATCGGCTATTCAGGAGCAGGTAAGGAATATTTTAAAAAAGTCAGTAATGAACGGAAATCGCTCAGGGCTGGAAGTGGATATTATGCCCCATACATGGGTGGTTCCGGAAGTTTCAGAAGCGGCAAATAAATTTAAGCATAGTTTTTTATAATTAATAATACACTAGGGGGTTGTAGTATGGAATGGTCAGGAATTCTTTATGGAGTAATAGACACTGTTATTTATTCGGTTCTGGGAATAATTCTTATGGGCCTCGGGTTTCTTCTTATAAACTTTTTCAGCCCGTTCTCCTTAAAGAAAGAGATAGAGGATGATCAGAATATTGCACTTGGCATTCTGATTGGCGCTGTTTTTTTAGGCATAGCGATAATAGTTGGTTCAGTTATAGTTTCGCCGGGTAATTCATCCAGACCTTATGAAGCTAAAATTGAACAGAAAGTTGAGCAGCAGAAATAATTGAAAATTAATCTCGAAAAAAATGAACAGAGAATACTATTATTCTCTGTTTTTATTTTATCACTCTGCGGTATAATATATGAACTTGTACTGGGGTCGCTGGCGTCATACCTGATGGGCAACCCGGTAAAACAGTATTCGGTTACTATTGGTGTTTTTTTAAGCTCCATGGGGCTTGGTTCATATCTTTCAAGATACATAGTAAAAGATCTGATCAGGTCTTTTGTGCAGATCGAAATTTTTCTTGGACTTATCGGCGGTATATCGGTTGTTGTTCTTAACTATATGTTTTCATTTGCAGAATCATTTTACGCGCTTCAT
>CAZDZB010000111.1:0-6890 GCA_964509795.1 uncultured Christensenellaceae bacterium
CTTGGACGAGCAATGCCACGAAGTGGCATGACCAGTCTCTGCTAGCTCAAAGTCAATTAAAGTTAGTGATAATGCTGTTTTTCATTTGCATAAACTAAAGAATAATACTTCATTTTTTTAAGTATTTTTACTTTTTGGATATTCTAAAGGCAGTACATATATACTGCCTTTTCATCAAGTTTATTTAAAATTACATCCCTGCCCGGCTTTAGTCAAACTTAACCAATGAACGAACCTGATACCCTTGTTTCACAAGCTCGTCTCTTCCGTTTAAGTAATTAAGTTCAATTAAATAAAGAATGCCTACGATGTCTCCGCCCAGCTTTTTTACCAGCTCAACATTCGCCAGTGTTGTGCCTCCGGTTGCCAGCAGGTCATCAACTACCAGCACCTTCTGGCCCGGCTTTATGGCGTCCTCGTGAATTTCAAGGGTGTTTGAGCCGTACTCTAAGTCATAATTATAATCAATTGTATTATATGGCAGCTTGCCCGCTTTTCTTATGGGCACAAAAGCCGCTCCTAATTCATACGCTATAGGGGTTCCCAAAATAAACCCACGTGATTCCGGGGCGACCACAACGTCAAAATCGAATTCTTTTGCCGCTTCAATCAGCTGGTCCATTGCCTCTTTAAAGGCATCCTTGTCCCCCAGTACGGTGGTGATATCGATAAAGTCAATGCCTTCCACCGGGAATCCGTCTACATGCCTGAATTTTGATTTTAAGTCCATAATGCTATACCTTTCTGTAACTTTTGCCAAAGCAAAAATAAATGGTGCACTTGACAGGAATCGAACCTGAGACCTTTCGGTCCGGAGCCGAACGCTCTATCCGCTGAGCTACAAGTGCACAACAACACATCATGTATTATAGCACAATGTTTTTAATAATCAAAGCGCTAGTTAAATTATTTTTGTCTGCTTTGTTTTGCTGCTCTATCATTATGATTTTGCGGCGTTTCAAAAAAATAAAATTTCGGGAAAAAACATTGTTTTTAATTTTGACAATGAGTAATTGTGGAAATTTACCCAAATAAACTGTATAATATAAATGTTGAATTTTGCCATTTTAAGCCGGCTTTGCAGAAAGGAAATGCTTTATGGAAAACAAAATAAAAGTAGGTTTAGCTTTAAGCGGAGGCGCCTTAAGAGGCCTTGCCCACGTAGGCGCTATGGAAGTATTAACAGAAAACGGCATTCCAATCGACATGATTGCGGGCACCAGCATGGGCTCTGTGGTGGGCGGGCTTTACGCCGCCGGGCTTACTCCAGAGTATATGAGAAAAATAGCGGAAAGCATAACAGTATTCGAGGAAAGAAAATACATTGATATCACAATCCCCAGAATGGGCATGATAAAGGGAAAAAAAATTGAAAATGTCCTGTATACATTGACAGGCGGCGCCAAAATCCAGGATTTGAAAATCCCCTTCAAAGCCATCGCCTGCTGCATAGAGGACAACAGCATAGTGGAATTCACCAAAGGCAGCCTGACCCATGCCATACGCTGCAGCATAGCCATACCCGGCGTGTTTGAGCCCGTGTTTTACAAGGGCAAAACATACGTCGACGGAGGAGTGCTGGACAGGGTTCCTGTGGATGAAGTTAGGCAGATGGGGGCAGACTACGTGATTTCCGTGGACGTTAACTCCCACGGAGGTCAAAACGCCACACCCAAATCAATTTTCAACGTTCTTATGACGGTCTTTGAAATGATGGAATGGCAGGCCATGAAAAAAAATGCCGACGATGCAGACGCCGACATCCTGCCCAAAGTAAGGCACATCAACCCCGCTTCATTCAAACAGGCGAAAGAATGCATGGACCTGGGCCGTGAGGCGGCTCTGCTTTCAGTAGAACAGATAAAGCAGGATTTATCGGAGATGGGAATGAGTTTTTCGAGTTGAAGTTTTGCGCAGTCTAATTGTTTATTGCCGCTACTGCCGTCTTATAATCTTCCTATCATGTCGGTTACTAACGCAAAACATATTAAAGTTCAGTCTTTTAAAGATGATATTTCTAACAACATAATTGAGTCTTTCAACAAACAATTTAAATCTTGGTATAAAGCTAAACAATCTTTTAAATCTTTTGACTCTGCTAACAATCTTATATCTTTGTTTATCTTCTTTTATAATTTTGTCAGACCCCATTCCTCTCTAGATGGTTGTACTCCTGCTCAGGTTGCTGGCTTAAAACTTACGCCTGTTGATAAACACAAATACCTTGTTGTAGCATAGTTTTCCTTTACTGACTTAACCAGCTCATTAATGCGCTCGATTTTCATGTCAAGGGCTCGCTTTGCATGCTCGTTTTACCCTTGACTTGAAAATTATTAGCATTTATAATCTTTACTGTCAGTTAAACATTGTTTCGTCTTCTGGCTTTCTTTTTGCCTTTGTTTTTCATTTTTACTTTACAGTCCCCCTAATAACCCCTCTTTAGGCTTTTTATGTAACAGCATAAATTACTTCCTACTACACTTTTTTTAATTTATAGGTACTGTTCCTTATATACATACTGAAAAAATCCGGCTGACCCGGATTTTACTTTTTCTTTTTAGTTTTTTGTTTATCCACCGGAAACTCCAGAACCTTGCCATAATCGTTTTTTGCTGAATACTGGGTTTTTGTGTTAGCCGCTGTGTGTACATGGCCGCTTTTGTATGCGGCGCTTTGCCTGTACTTTCCCAGGGCAAATATTGAATAAACAAAATAAAGAGGAACCAAAAGCATGAGAGTAACGATAAGCGACCAAAAAAAGCGGGAATTATTCAGGCAGTAAACATCCGCAGCGAATAATCCAATAGCTCCCAGGACGCAAGCAATCAAAATTATTTTAGCTTTCATTTTTCTTTGGCCTCCTGTGTTCTAAAACGGTATATACTCCTGCTTTAAGTTCTTAAATATGCTGGCGTGGGTAAACCCGGCATCTAAAGCTGTCTGCTTTGCCTTGTAATATGCTTTGCCAACATCCTGTGTGTAATGAGCGTCCGAACCTATGGTGACAATTTCCCCGCCCAGCTGCCTGTATCTTTTAATTATGGGCGAAGGCGGCATAGTTTCATTTAGTTTTTTGCCGAAATTGGCTGTGTTTATTTCAATGCCGAAGCCTCTTTTTATTATTCGGGTTAGTATATCATCGATAATTTCGCTGAAGTCTTCATACAAAAGCCTGCTGTCATCATAGGGCGCGTATTTGGCGATATACCCGATGTGCCCTATCACGCACACTCTGTCGTCCATTATGTCGATGCTGTCTCTTATTTCCTTTAAGTAATTGTAATAAGCGGTGTGCTTTGATTTGCCCTGAAAATACTCAGGAAAATACAAATCCAAATCCTCAGTAAAGTGCGCCGATGAAATAACAAAATCAAAATCCAGCGAATCCAGAACCTTTTTGATTTCATCTTTTTTCCTGTCGATATGCCCGATTTCAATGCCTTTTAAAATAGTTATGTCGTCATATTTTTGATTGTAAAAATCTATGCTTTCACCGTATGCCTTAAAGTCTTTGATTACCCAGTTTTTATAGTATTCGCCTTCCATAAACTCATAATGGTCGGTTATGGCTATATGGCTCATTTTAAGCTCACGTGCTTTATTTACAGCCTCACCCAAGGCCTGTTTAGCGTCAGGTGAGGCGTTAGTATGTATGTGAAAATCTATCATATTATTATGCTTTTATACAGAGCCGGACATAAACAGCCAGTACATAAGAGCGATAAAGGCCGCAATGCCTAAAATCAGCAAGATTACCTTGATTGCGCTTACCGGGGCCCTGCCGGCTATTTTTCCGTTTTCGCCGTTTACAAGCACCTGGAATTTCTTGCCCGAATAGGTATATCCCGCAATCCACAAAGGAACCAGGATATGCTTATATTTTATGGTGTTGTGGTTGACATTCAAAACAATGTTTCGCACTTCGTCGGCCTGCACCATGCGCATTACGTCGCTTCGCAGCTGGTCCATAATGTAAGCCTCTGCCTCTTTCCATCCGTCTTTTACGTCGACGCTGTATCTTTCGGCGTTAAAGCCTGACAAAAATTCCGCCTGGAAAGGCTGCAGCTTGCCCAGCCCGTATGGCTCAGTTCTTTTCAGAAGGCTCTTTTCCACCTTGGTTGTCGCGTAAACCTGAATGTCGTCAAAATACCTTGCCGAGGAGCCTCTTACCATTCTCCAGCGCACTTTCCTCACCTGGCGTGTGGACATCTTTCCGTCCGAGCCGCGAACTGTTTCGGTTACATAGTAATAATCCCCTGCCTGGGCAGTGTATGTGTAAACCGTGTCGCTGTCATATGTCCAGTAAGGAATGTACATCCCTTTGAACTTGTCTTTTTTGCTGTCTTTTTTCAGCTTCCTCGGGGCCATCATCCTTTTGCCCAGCCATTTAACCAAAGTTTCTGATGCCTGCTTTTTTGTTATAGAAAAAGGAATAACAGACTCAGGAGATATTCCCGTCATTTCCTCTATCTTAACAATATGTGAAGACCCGCAGAAGGCGCACTCGTGGCTTATTGTGTCGTCTGTTATGACTGTCTGCGCTCCGCAGCTTTCGCACTTTATGTTTATTGATTTTCCTGCCCATTCATCAACGCTTACTTCCTCTTCTTCAACTTTGTTGAAATCATATTCTTTGATTTCATCGTCCAGCCTTTCAAAGTTCACCGTTGAATCGCAGTATTCGCACTTGAGCATTCCGCTTGACGGGTCAAAGTGCATGTTTCCCCCGCACGAGGGGCAGGGAAACTTATCGGTATCTTTTATAATATCATTTTCCATAATCTACTCCTTATTGAAAAAATACAGCGGCGCTTACTAAAGCTTTTTATTTGAAAAACCCTTTATGCGCTGGCGCCGTATTGCGTTTTCTTAAATTAAAAGCATAGCCCTTAAAAGGGCTATGCTCAAAGTTTGCTTTATACTTTTTCTCCGCATTCCGGGCAGAATTTTGTGCCTGCCGGCATGCTGGCGCCGCAGCTGGCGCATTTTTTTGCTTCCTGGCTTTGTCCGCATTCCGGGCAGAACTTGGTTCCTTCGTCTATCTGTGCTCCGCAGTTTACGCAGGCCACCATAGCGACCACTGCCTGCTTGCCGCAGCTTGGGCAGAATTTTGAGCCCTGGGGTATCTGCGCTCCGCAGTGCGGGCAGCCCATTGTGGGTGTCTGCTGGCTCTGGGTTGTTGCCTGAGCCATGGCCTGGCCCAGCACGCTGCCTGCTCCAAGGCCTACGCCCGCGCTTGCCATTCCGCCGCCTTCGTTTTGTGCCGCGTCACGCAAAGCCTGCGCTGCCTGGAATTGAGTGTATTTGCCCATGTCGCCGATAACGCCCATTGATGTGCGCTGATCCAGCATTTTTTCAACTTCTTCCGGAAGTGAAATGTTTTCAATGAAAAACTGCATTATCTTAAGCCCGAGGGGGTTGAACCTGTCCTGGAGCTTTACAAGCGCGCCCTGGCTTAGCTCGTCATAGTTGGCGGCCAAGTCCATCGCCGGGATGTTGCTCTCGCCCAGCATGTCTGAAATGCCTGATACTATTGACCTTTTAAGCTGGCCTGTCACGTCCTCAACAGTGTACATTGAATTTGTTCCGAAAACTTCCTTCATGAATTTGCCCGGGTCATCCACGGAAAATGAATATATGCCGTAAGCGCGCAGGCGCAGCACTCCGAATTCGGCGTCTCTCATCATTATCGGGTTTTTGGTTCCCCACTTTTGGTCCAAAAACTGCTTCGTGTTTACAAAATATACTTCGGCCTTAAAGGGAGAGTCAAATCCGTATTTCCAGCCCTGCAGTGTTGACAGAACAGGCAGGTTGCCTGTCTCCAAAGTGTATCTTCCCGGCCCGAAAACGTCCGCTATCTGTCCCTCTGAAACAAATACAGCAGACTGCGACGGCCTTACTGTAAGCTGTGCGCCGTTTTTAATCTCATTGTCATGTACAGGGAATTGATACACCATAGTGTCCTGTGAATCGTCTGTCCACTCGATAATGTTAATCAATTCGCTTCTGATAAAATCTCCTATTTTCCCCATAGTTTCTTCCTTTCATCTTAAGTCATAGTAGTTATTTGCAATTATATTGTTCAGCTTTCGCTGTGATTTCAAATGCATAGTATGTGTATACGCATTAATCCAAAACTATAAACACAATTTTTTTGATTTTGACCCTGATACTATTTTTATTTGTTAAAATAATTTTAACATTTTTTATTTACTACTGCAATAAGTATATAGCCCCCTTTTGTGACATTTCAGCGGTTTTTCCGCATAAAAAAAGAAGGCATACGCCCTCTTTTTTCAATGAAGGATTTATATTTTAATCTTTGTTCTGCTGCCATTCATTATAAATGCCCGTAAGTTCATTCATTTCATCTTCTGTTACGCTTAAATACACTGTCTTGTACGCGCTGGAGTTGGTGTCATAATAATCAATCTCCAGGATAATGCTGCCCTCTTCAGGCTCTTTGAATCCATTTTGTTTTATAATGTCAATTACCTTGAAAAAATACTCTCCGGACAGCTCATCTCCCCTGCTGAATACCATTGCCTCCTCCGACGATGCTTTTGTGTTATGGAATGATACCGCAATCCTTACTATGTTGTTCATTGCGCCCGGCTCAATGCCCCCTACCACTGTCTTTGCCTCGTCCAGGTTGACTGAGTATATTGCCTGGACATATTTAAGCGCCGCCTCCGGAGTGTATTCAAACGCTAAATAATATGTATCCGCCACATTTGTGCCCCTCACCCTGCCCCGCACAAAAATGCGCCCTACGATTCTAATGTTCACGTAATTTTCATACCACTCTCCGCTTGTATAGTGCAGCCATTCATTGGGGAAAGTTTTTTCTTCATCTGTCAGTGCATTGTATTCTGCTTCAAAAACTTCAT
>CAZDZB010000112.1:0-2619 GCA_964509795.1 uncultured Christensenellaceae bacterium
TTGTCTACGGTTCTCTTGAGCTGCCGGACAGGGGTGATGCAGATGCTCCTGCAAACCGCAGGTACAGCGCGTCAGGTTCTGTAAACGCGGCATCATATCATATACAGCATGCCTATAAGGATGCAGCCACACCTAATATGGTAACAGTAATTCTTGCTGATTACAGGGGATTTGATACACTTGGAGAAGAAGTTGTTATTCTGACAGCAGGGATAATATGCTTTCTTCTGCTGAGAAAGAGGAAAATAAAGCATGAACAGGATTGATGAAAGCCCTATCGTTCTGCTTGTATGCAGAATACTTTCGCCCTTTATTATGCTCTTCGGGCTTTATGTGATAGCCCATGGCCATTACAGCCCCGGCGGAGGTTTCCAGGGGGGAGCAATGCTTGCGGCAAGTCTTTTAATAATAAGGCTTGCACTTGGAACAACACTTTCAGAGCTTCATTTTAAAAGGGCCTGGGGCCTGCCTGTAGGCATTATGGGTGTTTCTATTTTCTTTTCAGTGGGTTTAATCTCCATGTTTAATGGAGGGAATTTTCTTGATTATGAATATTTTATTCTTCCCGTTTTTACAGGAGCAGCACTTCGTTCCATGTCAATACTTGTGATTGAGGTTGGAGTAGGGCTTGCGGTAATGGGAATAATAGTATCAATATATGATGATTTAATGGATGGAAAGGGTAAGTAGTATGGATTTTTTCCTGGGACATTACGCATACTGGTTTATAATAGCTCTGCTTTGTGTAGGACTTTATACAATAATGTTTAAGAAAAATCTTGTAAAGAAGCTTATAGGATTAAGTATTTTCCAGTCTTCAATTATTCTGTTCTGGGTTTCGTCAGCTTCAAAGTGGAATGGTACAGTACCGATTTATGACAAGGCCTTTCCCCTGGAGAGTACAGCAAATTATATCAATCCTCTTCCTCATACCCTGATGCTTACAGCAATTGTTGTGGGTGTTGCAACCCTTGGTGTGGCATTCGGACTTTTTGTTATTGTTTACAGGCGTTTTGACAGCCTTGATGAATATGTGATAATAGAAAAATTGAAGTCAGAAGACAATTAAAATGATAAAGAATGCTCCAGTAATAATACCTGTTATTTATTTAATATCCGCCCTGCTGATACCTCTTTTGCGCAGCAGGCATGAAAGGCATGCCCATTCAATAGCGCTTGCAGCGGTGTTTTCCGCGGCCTTTGTATCTGTGAATAATCTCTATTATGTACTTACCAGCGGCACCATACATTATCACTTCGGAGGCTGGGCCCCCCCTGTAGGTATAGAGTATGTTCTGGACCCTCTTTCAGCCTTTGTGATTTTTGTTATTAACTCAGTATCCTTTTTTATTCTTATTCATGCCTCAAAGGTAAACGCGATAGAAATTCACTCCAAGGAGATACCCTATTACTCAGTAGTAATGCTCATGCTTCTTGGCTTTAACGGAATTATTGTTACAGGGGATTTTTTCAATCTTTTCGTTTTTCTTGAAATTTCCTCACTTTCTGTTTACGGCCTCATTGCAATGGGAGACAGGGGTTCGGCATTTGCATCTTTCAGGTACCTTCTTCTTGGAACAATAGGGGCGTCCTTTTATCTTCTCGGCCTTGCCTTTCTTTATATGGTATCAGGTTCACTTAACATGGCGGATCTGCGTGAGATTATTCCGCTTCTTAATGACAACACAGTTCTTGTTATTGCTCTGAGCCTCATGGTAACAGGTGTTGGTATAAAGATGGCGGTTTTTCCTCTTCACAGCTGGCTCCCTGACGCCTATACCCTGGCGTCATCTTCAACTTCAGCCCTTGTTGCAGCAATAGGGACAAAGGTGTCAGCCTATGTGATGATAAGAATTCTGTTTTTTGTTTTCGGCGCGAATTATATTACAGAAACCTTTCCCCTTGCCACAGTTCTGGGCTGGCTTGGAGCAGCGGGGATTATATATGGTTCGATTCTTGCGATAGCTCAGAAGGAGATGAAAACCATGCTTGCCTACAGCAGTGTTGCCCAGATAGGTTATATCACACTTGGTATAAGTATGGCAAACGCACTGGGGTTTATTGGAGCAGTGCTTCATATTATTAATCATGCCTTTATGAAGGGTGCGCTTTTTCTTGTAGCTGCAAATTTAAGAATCCGTGCCGGGCATTCAGATATTTCACGGCTTAACAGGGTATGCGCGAAAAAGATGCCCTGGACAATGGCCTGCTTTACAGTTGCCGCAGTATCCATGATAGGGCTTCCCCCTGTTGCGGGTTTTTTCAGCAAGTGGTATCTTGTGCTTGGTGCTGTTGATAACAGACAGTGGATTTTTCTTGGTGTGATTCTTTTAAGCAGTCTTTTAAACGCGGTTTATTTTTTCAGAATAATAGAGAATGTTTATTTAAAGCCTTCAGTTTCAGAAAGCGATATTGATGAGTGCACACTTGCTGAGGATGAACCCGGTTTTTCCATGATCGGCCCACTTGTTCTTTTTGCGGTTATACTTCTTCTGCTTGGAATATTTAACGCATATATTGTGAATAATATAATATTTTTAATGATGCCTCCGGGGCGACGGGGGTTGTCCTTCTGGAGCTGATGGAGGATCGATACATCCAGTACTCACTGTTTGAAAG
>CAZDZB010000112.1:2629-6859 GCA_964509795.1 uncultured Christensenellaceae bacterium
GATTATAGAGAATGCAATATGAACAGTGAAATGTCATACATATCATATATACCATTTTTAGCAGTACTGGTTTCCCTTTCTGCAGTACCCCTTATGCTTGTGAGCGGCAAAAGGCCTAATTTAAGAGAAGTCTGGACTTTAATAGCCGCTTTCGTTAAATTTGCTCTTGTGATTTCTCTTGTGCCTGGAGCTTTAGAGGGCTACAGCGCGGAGATAAATCTCCTTGAAATTTCTCCCGGGATTAATCTTGCATTAAAGGCAGATCAGTTTGGCGTGTTCTTTGCAGTTATTGCTTCAGGTTTGTGGATATTCACTTCCTTTTATTCCATAGGGTATGTGCGGGGAAACAGCGAGAAAAAGCAGACCAGATATTTTGCCAGCTTTGCGGTATGTCTGTCCGCAACAATAGGGATTGCCTTTTCAGCGAATCTTATAACCTTTATTATATTTTATGAAATTTTAACAATAGCAACCTATCCACTTGTTATACATAAAGAAACACCCGCTGCTATAAGCGGCGGCCGTAAATATCTGGCATATACATTAACAGCAGGGCTCTGCCTTATAGCTGCTGCTGCCTGGACATACGACCTTACAGGAGGGATGGATTTTGCGGCAGGGGGTATTATAAAGGATATTTATCTGCCCCAGTCCGTTGTTATTCCATTATTTTTTCTTTTCCTTGCAGGTGTTGGTGTAAAGGCAGGTATTATGCCTCTCCACGGATGGCTCCCATCTGCAATGGTTGCTCCCACCCCTGTAAGCGCGCTGCTTCATGCTGTTGCAGTTGTTAAGTCAGGGGTGTTTGCTGTTATACGTGTAACAGGCTTTATTTTCGGCCCTGAAACCATGGCAGCCTACGGGCTTAACACTATACTTGCCTGCTTTGCAGGTACAACAATTATCCTTGCATCACTTATAGCACTTAAGCAGGACAACCTTAAGGCCCGGCTTGCCTATTCCACAGTGGGGCATCTTTCATATATTGTACTTGGCGCAGCGCTTCTCACAGAGGCGGGCTACATTGGCGGGATTATGCATATAGCCACTCATGCTACAATGAAAATTACCCTCTTTTTCTGTGCAGGTGCTATTTATGTGAATCTTCACAGGGAGAATATAAGCCAGCTTAACGGTATCGGTAAAATTATGCCCTGGACCATGGGTGCTTTTACAATAGGTTCAATGGGGCTTGCAGGCGTGCCGCCAGTAAATGGATTTTTGAGCAAATGGTTCCTTGCACTTGGAGCTCTTGAGGCAAATGAAATTATTATTCTTATTGTTTTTATTGTAAGCGGACTTTTAAACGCTGCATATTTTTTCCCCATTGTTTACAGGGCCTTTTTCAAAGAGGGGGAAAATCTGGAGGGACATGGAGAGGCGCCCATCTTTATGGTTGTGCCCCTTGTGTGCACAGCTGTTCTTTCCGTGCTTTTGGGTTTAAACCCGGATCTGTTTTTTAACTTTTATCAGTTTGCCTTTGACATAGCAAACACTTTACTCAGGTGAATTTAATGAAGCGTATTTACTGGATTATCATAGGAATTGTAACTGTAATCACAATTGTGCTGGATGTGACAATAGCTGTTCATCCATCCTACGGATACAGCGTTGCCCATATCCCCGGCTTTTATATTCTGCTATCCTTTGCAGGGTGTCTTGCCCTTATTTTTATTGCCAAGGGATTAGGTAAGCTTTTTATCCAGCAGAAGGAGGATTATTATGACAGGCAGTAGTTTTATTTTTCCTCCATTTGCCTTTATGATTGCAGGGGCTTTAATTCTGCCCTTTCTACCCTCCAGGATCCGGTCTTCTGCTTTTCTTTTATGGCCCGCCCTTTCTCTGATGATGATATGGGTTACACCTGAGGGTGAGGTGATCAAATATTCCATGGCAGGGTATACCCTGATTCTTTCGAGCATCGATTCTCTGAGCAGGGTTTTCGGTACAATTTTCGCGCTTATCGCTTTTATAGGGGGAGTCTATTCCCTTAATATGAAGGAGAAGGGGCAGCAGTCTGCAGCGCTTCTTTATGCAGGCGGTGCTTTAGGGGTTACCTTTGCAGGTGATTTCTTTACACTTTTTATTTTCTGGGAACTCATGGCTGTTTCATCCACCTGGCTTATATGGGCAAGGAGAACAGAGGAGTCCTGGAAAGCGGGTATGCGCTACATCCTTGTTCACCTTTTTGGCGGCGGTCTTCTTTTTGCAGGTATTCTTATTCATATAAACCTTACAGGGGACACCTCTATTGTTCCTTTTACACAGGGAAGCGGTGCTGCCTCCTGGCTTATACTTGCAGGTGTTGCAATAAATTCCGCAATACCCCCTCTTCATGCCTGGCTTGCAGATGCCTACCCTAAGGGTACAGTTACAGGTTCGGTTTTTCTGAGCGCCTTTACTACTAAGTCTGCGGTTTATGTTCTTGTGAGGCTTTTCCCCGGATGGGACATCCTTATTTATGCGGGTGTAATAATGACTTTATACGGCGTAATGTACGCCATAATTGCAAATGATATACGTGAAATACTGGCCTATCATATTATAAGTCAGGTTGGTTATATGGTAACCGGTGTTGGTATCGGTACAGCACTTGCCCTTAATGGTACAGTTGCCCATGCATTCAGCCATATACTTTACAAGGCTCTTCTGTTTATGGGAGCCGGTGTTGTGCTTCACACAACAGGCAAAAGTAAGATGGCTGAACTTGGCGGATTTTACAGGCACCAGAAAGCTGCTGCTCTTTTGTATCTTGTGGGTGCATTTTCAATTTCCGGTTTTCCTCTGCTTAACGGATTTATAAGCAAGTCCATGATTGTAAGTGCTGCAGGGCATGCGCATTATAATCTTATTATGATGCTTCTTATACTTGCTTCTGTGGGTACTTTTTTATCTACAGTTCTCAAGCTTCCGTATTTTGCATGGTTCGGTGAAGACAAAGGTATTAAGCCTGATGCTACTCCAAAACCTATGCTTGCAGCAATGGCTATGGCCGCATTTCTCTGCCTTCTCTTTGGTGTATTCCCTTCGCTTTTATACAGGTATCTTCCATATGAGGCTCATTACAATCCATATACAGTTGCCCATGTGATTGAGGCACTTCATATCTCCATTTTTACTTTTATAGGATTCTGGATTGTAAGAGGTAAGCTTGCAGGCGGTGCAAAAATATCACTGGATACAGACTGGTTCTACAGAAGGCCTGCGGGATTTATGCGTATTGTATTTGTGGATTTTACCAATGCATGCTTTGACAGGGCTGAGAGATTATCGATTGCTGCAGCATCAGGGCTTTATGAGCTGAGCAGAAATCCGGCACGGTTTTTTATCAATGACGGTTCAGATGACAGGGAATATACCCTGGACAGGTACAGACTTAAGATGCAGACTATTGTTGCATTTATTCTCCTGGCATTTATAGTTATTGCTCTTACAGGAATTTATTCTGTTAAGTGATTATTTGGCCTGGAGCTTATAATATAATTTTTACCGGTAAAGGATTTTGATTTAAAGATCTCTTATTTCTCTGTATTCCACTTCGCCTGTAAGAGCGGCAATTAACACATCTTTGTTCTCCGGTGTAAACCGTATACATACCCCGCAGTCTGAGCTGATACTTTTCGGAACAGGCACCAGTTTAAACGGTATTTTTTTTTGTTTAAGTATCTTCTCAGACTTTAATGCATAACTTACAGAATCGAAAAGAATTACAGAATACTTTACGTTTACATTCATTATCATGGCATTACTATTTTCCCTGCTCCTGCCATTGTCCCTGCAATATCATACATATTTGATATAATCCCGGCTGAAATATCTTCTTTAATGTTAAAAAAGTTGGCGCAGGTTCCGCAAATGAGTATTTCTACACCAGCACTTTCAAGTTTAGTTAAGTCATCAATGACATCTGAATCTTTAACAGCGAGTTTAACACCGGTGTTGTAAAAAATCAGTGTGTCGGGCAGTTTATCAAGATCAGATATGGTATGGATAAAGGCTTTCATAAGGGCTGCGCCAAGTTCATCATTACCTTTGCCCATAGTATCTGATGATATTACAAAAACATCGGGGCCTGTACTCATTTGTAAATTTTTTTTCTCATCTGCTGATGAAGATGTTAATATAGATGATCCGGTTTTTTCAAGCTCAATGGAAAAGGTGCCGTCATCTTTCTGATCGATAGAAAGTTTGCAGCCGGAATTTTCAGCCAGGCGTTTAATGTTCTCCTTT
>CAZDZB010000113.1:0-6772 GCA_964509795.1 uncultured Christensenellaceae bacterium
GCATCCGACTTGAGAGGTGCCATCGCGGCAGCATTTGACGGAGGCAGGTTGTGACCCCATCATTTCGTCATTTTCAAACACATCACTGTATGTGTATATCCTCATGCGGTTTTTATAGTATTCGCAACTGTAGGAAAACTGCAGCATCATAAACAGATTGTCAATAAAGAAGGCGAAAAACCTGGGGTCAATATCCTGGCGAATCTGCTTGTCCGCCTTTGCCTTGCTAAGGTACGCGGCGTAAAGGTTTGAAGTCACGCCCTCAACCTGGCTTGATATAATCATGGCATACTCGGCGTTGCTTTCGGTTGCCATTTCGTAGTAAAGCTTGGTGAAGGCCTCGTTTTCGCCGGCGTATTTTTGGACGGTGCGTATTATGCCCTCGAATATGGTCATAAAGTCATCATGCTCTTTTATTACGGCTTCGATTTTTTCGTTAAGGTGCATCATGGCCCATTCCACGCATGTTAAATAAAGGGCACGTTTGCTGTCGAAATATTTATACATGGCGCCGACGCTGACGTTGGATTTTTCGGCGATAATGTTTATATTGGCGCTGTTAAATCCGTTTTCGGCGAACTCATTCATTGCCGTTGAAAGCACAGCGGCCTTTTTTTGGTCATCTATTCGGTTGAATGTTTGCTTGCATGATTTAAAATTCATATAAATGCTCCGTTTTTACTATCATAATTATATTTTATCACAGTTTTATAAAAATGTGCCTGTAAATTAGATTTGATATGAAATTTTTATAAAAAAATAATGATATTTCTTGAAATTTATTTGCGGTGTGCTATAATCATAAATATAGGTGAGTGACCACTCACTCACTACAGATTAATATTAAGGAGTTTCAATATGTCAGAGTATTCAATTACCAAATATCCCGACGCTAAAGAGATAAACAAAAAGCTGGATGAGCTTATCAAAAAGCCCATATATTCAATAAAAGAAGATAAATTGAAAGAATATGAGGAGGAGTATTTTGAGAAAAAATGCGCCAAATCAAAAGAGATGATTTCAAAAGCATATGACTACATTCCCGGAGGAGTGCAGCACAACCTGGCTTTCAACCACCCTTTCCCCATTGTTATTGACAGGGCGGAGGGAGCGTATCTTTACGACATAGACGGCAACAGATATTACGACTTTCTGCAGGCAGGCGGCCCCACAATATTGGGCAGCAACCCAAAGGAAGTGAAGCAAAAGACAATGGAGCTAATCGACCACTGCGGCCCGTCCACAGGGCTATTCCACGAGTATGAATACAAGCTTGCCAAAAAAGTAGCCGAAAGCTTTAAATCAGTTGACATGTTCAGAATGCTGGGCTCAGGCACAGAGGGCTGCATGGCGGCAATCCGCGTTGCCAGGCTGGCCACAAAAAAGAAAAACATCGTCAAAATGGGCGGAGCTTACCACGGATGGTCAGACCAGCTGGCATACGGCATAAGAATACCCGGCACAAGGCATATGCAGGCCCACGGCGTGCCCAAATTTGTGTTCAAGCACACCCAGGAGTTTTTCCCCAACGACTTAAAGGATTTGGAAAGAAAATTAAGGCGCAACAAATTCAGAGGCGGCACGGCGGCTGTATTGATTGAGCCGGTGGGGCCGGAAAGCGGAACAAGGCCGCTGGATTTGGACTTTAACAAGGGCGTTGAAAAGCTGTGCAGAAAGTACGGCGCGCTTTTGATATTCGATGAAGTGGTTACAGCCTTCAGGATAGGCATGGCGGGAGCCCAGGGGTATTTTGACGTGTCCCCGGACTTGACAGTTTTCGGAAAGGCAGTAGCCGGCGGATACCCAAGCGCCGGAGGGCTGGGCGGCAAAAAAGAATATATGAAGTTTTTATCGGCCGGCATAGCTGGCGGCCCCAAGCACAAAAAGGCACTGGTGGGCGGCACAATGGCGGCCAACCCCCTAAGCTGCGTGGGAGGGTATTACACCATTTGCGAAATCGAAAGAACAGGCGCCGCCAGAAAGTCGGGAGAATTCGCCGACAAGCTGGTGGAGGGGCTTGAAAAATTAATTGAAAAATACAATTTGCCATTTGTGGCGTTCAACCAGGGCAGCATATGCCATCTGGAAACAGTGGGCACTGTGCATTACGCCATCGACTGGAAAAGGCCGTGGAAGATCCCGTCAGTTTTGAAGGCAACATCCCTCCGCAAAAAGGAAATGGAGCACATGGGGGCGGCATACATGGCCGAGGGCATAATCACCCTGGCTGGCAGCAGGCTTTATACATCGGCGGCATTTACAGAGGACATGCTCGATGACATATTAAGCAGGTTCGAGCGTGTTTTCGCCAATGTGGCAGTGGTTGAAAGCTGAAACCGGAGATAAAAAATGAACATTAATGAAGCAAAAGACATAGTAATAAAGGCAGGCAAAATGCTGGTGGAGCAGGGGTTCATCCAAAGGACATGGGGCAACGTGAGCCAAAGGGTGGACAAAAACACCATGGCCATAACCCCAAGCGGCAGGGATTACCTTTCGTTAAAAAGAGATGACATTGTGCTTGTAAACATAGGCACCTTGGAGTATGAAGGCGATGTCAAGCCCTCCTCCGAAAAGGGCGTGCATGCCGCCTGCTACAAAAGCAAAGATGTGAATTTCGTAATACACACCCACCAGGAGTGCGCTTCTGTTGTAAGCAGCCTGGGGGTTGACTCAATTGACGCGGCGGAGCAGTACACTTTGCTTGACGAAAAAGTGCTGTGCGCTCCCTATGGGCTGCCAAGCACTAAAAAGCTGGTTAAAGGCGTTGAGGAAACTTTGAAAAAAACCAACGCAGGCTGCCTGATTATGAGAAATCACGGCGCGCTGTGCTTCGGAGAGGACTTTGAGCAAACCTTTGACGCGGCCAGCCAGCTGGAAGCGGCCTGCAATGAATATGTAGAAAATGAATATATGCGAAAGGCTAAAAAGTATGAATTTTCAGAGCATGAGTTCTGCGAATACGCGCTGAAAATAAATGGCGCAAAAATGCCTGAAGCAAAGGGCGAAAAGCCCGATATCAAGCTTGGGGCAAACCTCATATTAAATGACTCAAAGCAAGCCGTGGCGCTGTCTGTTTTGAAAAAGCCTTTAAGGCCGATGGTGGATGATTTCGCCCAGATAGCCGGCATCAAAATGAAAAAGGTTAAAAACAAAGAGAGCGCCATTTTAAAGGCATTGAAAAAATCTGACGCTGTTTTTGTGGAGGGCATCGGAGCGGTGTGCCAGGGGAAAAATGAAGGCGACGCCGAGGCGGTGAGCATGATTGCCGAGAAAAACTGCCGCGCTTTTTTGGCAGCAGCAGTCATTGGCAGGGTGCGCCCCATAAATCCCATGGAAAGCCGCCTTATGCGTACAGTATATAAACTAAAATACTCAAAGCAGAAATAAAACCGCCGCAGGCAAAAGGAGTCTTATGCAAAAGTACGTAATAACCTATGACGTGGGCACCACATCCCTTAAAACATGCCTTTATAAAATAGCGGATAAAATTACGCTGGTTGAAAGCCAAAGTGAGCACTATGAGCTTAAAATCCTGGATAACGGCGGCGCCGAGCAAAACCCGGAGGACTGGTGGCAGGCGATGTGCGCATCCACAAAAAAGGTGCTTAAAAAAAGCGGCATATCCAAAGAAAAGATAGAGGGCATTTCATTCTGCGCCCAGATGCAGGGGCTGGTTTTGGTGGACGATGCCGGAAACCCCGTGCGCAATGCCATGAGCTATATGGACAACAGAGCAGTAAAGCAGATGCAGAATGCACTGTCCAACGGGATTCAGTTTGAGGGTGTGAATTTATCCAAGCTGATAAAAAGCATACGGCAGACCGGCGTTGTGGCAAGCAGCAGCAAAGACCCTGTGTGGAAATACAAATGGGTGGAGGAAAACGAGCCCCAAAATTTCAAGAGGGTGTACAAGTGGCTGGACGTTAAGGATTATCTCATTTTGAAATCCTGCGGTGAGTACGTGATGACAGAAGACAGCGCCTACGCCACAATGCTTTTTGACAGCAGGAAAGACAAAAGGCAGTTCAACAAAAATGTATGTGAAATGCTGGGGGTAAACACAGAGCATTTGCCAACGATAATAAAAAGCGCAGATCCCGCTGGAAAAATAACAAAACAGTCGGCATCCTCTCTTGGGCTTAAGGAAGGCACATTGGTTTTTGGCGGCGGGGGAGACGCATCCCTTATAGGCTTTGGCGCGGGGGCGGCGGACGTGGGCGACACCCATGTGTATATGGGGACCTCAGGCTGGGTGTCCACCGTAACATTAAAGCCGGAATTGGACTTAAGCTGCAGAATGGCAGGCATAGTGGGGGCGGACGAGGAAACATTCAATTACTTCGCCGAGCTCGAGACGGCTGGCAAGTGCATCGAGTGGGTGAAGGACCACCTGGCATACGAGGAGACCATTGAAAGAATGCACCATGCCAAAATAAAAGGCGACTATGAAGATGTGGCAGTGGATTTGTATGATTACATGATGGACTCAATTGAAAGCGTGCCTGCAGGCAGCAATAATGTCATTTTCACTCCCTGGCTGCACGGCAACAGGTGCCCTTTTGAGGACACCAAAGCCAGAGGCATGTTTTTCAATATCGGCATTGAGACCACAAAAAAGGAGATGATACACGCCGTGATCGAGGGCGTGTGCTACCACCTTAAATGGCAGATGGAGTGCAGCAGAAAAAAGGTGCAGGTAAATGACACCATCCGCTTTGTGGGCGGCGGGGCATTGGCGCCCATGACATGCCAGATACTTTCAGACATTTTAAACATGAAAGTGGAAGTCACAGAAAGCCCCCAGAACGCCGGAGCCATGGGCGCGGCCATAGTGTGCGCGGCGGGGCTAAATATGATTGAGAGCGTAAAACAGGCAAACAGCCTTGTAAGGGTAAAAAGCACATACGAGCCTAACCCCAAAAATAAAGATATTTATGATTTGCAGTTCGGCGTGTTTAAAAACCTATACTACAACAACAAAAAATCATTTAACTTATTGAACTGATAAAGTATAATTACATTTAAGTGTGATTTTATTTAAGACTTGCAAGATTTGATATTTGGTATGCTAAGAATGAGTAAGCAATTCGGAGGAGAGAAAATGCAAAGTGATTTGACCAAAAAAAGGACTTTAGGCTACGCTTCGGGTATAGTGTCAGAGTCGGTTCTTTACAATATGTTCTACACATATTTTCTGATATTTCTGACAGACGTTGCGGGCATAGTGCCGGCCATAGCCGGAACCATAAGCATGATTTCCATAATAGTGGACGGAATAACAGACCCCATTATCGGGCACATGGCGGACAAAAAGGGCAGGGACAAACGCCGCCTGATGAAAAGCGCTGTCATTCCTATGGCCATACTTTTTGTTTTCGCTTTCACAAAATATGAAATGCCACCGTGGCTTTCGCTCATTTACTTTGTGGCTGTTGCTGTGATGTTTTGGGTGGCGTACACTTTCTACACCATTCCTTACTACGCACTGTGCGCTGAGCTCACCTCCGACTATGACGAACGCACCAAAATAAGGGGCACAAGCTCGTTTATCAATGCCTTCGCCATATTCATAGGCAGCGCGGCCCCTGTTATACTGGTTGGAGTGTTTGAGGGAATGGAGCTTTCCACATCATCAAGCTGGAGCCTGTCGGCCGTTGCTGTTGCGCTGATAGCCATAGTTTTTGGATACATTGCCTATCACTCCACCAAAAAAATCAAGCTATACAAGGCGGAAAACGCCGACAATGAAAACATATTCAAAACATACCTGCAGGTAATTAAAATAAAGCCATTTAAGTTCCTATTAGTTTTCATAGTGCTTTTCATGGTTCAGTCATCTCTGGCCCAGGCTGACCTTATGTACCTGCTGCAGTACAGGATGCAGGTGGACGCTGACTTATATATGTCCATTGCCCTTGGAGCCATAGTTTTGGGCATGATTATTTTCGTTCCCATAACAACTAAACTGGCAACCTTAAAGGACAGGAAATTCGCCGTAATTACCCTGCTTTCAATCGCCACTGTGGGGATGTTTGCCTTCAGGTTTATAGGCATAACCAATGTATATTCTTTGGTTGCCATGCTGCTTTTTTACTCAATAGGGCTTGCAGTGTTCTGGACGACGTTTTATTCATTCACCTACGACATATCAGAAATTGATGAAATGAAAAACTCCAAAAAAAGAGTGGGGGCCATAACGTCCCTGCCGCAGCTTTTGCAAAAGTTCGGAGCGGCAATAGGCATGCAGACCCTTGGGCTTGTGCTGTCATTTACGGGGTATAATTCAGAGGCCGCTGTGCAGACACAAAGCGCAGTGATGGGAATTGAGAGCATAATAACAGTATTCTGCCCCATAGTCATGGCACTGGCTGTGCTTTTCATGGCGCTTTATCCTGTGACTAAGGCGAAATACCAAAAGCTGCAAAAGGCGCTGGAGGATAAAAAGGCAGGAAAAGAATACGACGTTGACGGGCTGGACAGATTGCTTTAAAAAATATAATATATCATATTTATTCGCCGCAGTGGTTATTGATAGACCGGTGCGGCGTTTTTTTAGTTATTGAAATTATTAGATTAAGCAGAAGAAATAAAAAGAGGATTCACCCTTCCGGCGAATTGCATTCGCCACCTCCCCTCGCAGGGGAGGCATGTTGTAAAATCAGCTTTTGTGAAATTGCTTGCGCTCAGTGCCTGCAATGAGATTTTAAATTAGTGTAAAACCTCTCAGTCACCTATGGTGCCAGCCGAGCGGTTTTCGTAAAAACCGCGG
>CAZDZB010000114.1:0-6680 GCA_964509795.1 uncultured Christensenellaceae bacterium
CCGAAAGCAATTCGCAAGAATTGTGATAGGCGGCTGGCAGGCGCAGCCTGACCGATAGGTTTCATTTATATATGTGCGGGGTTCCAAGGGGCGGCAGCCCTTTGATTATAAGGGCGGTGGGTGGGTTTAGAATATTAGTTGAAACCTTATTCTTTTGCCACTGTTATTTGCATAGCTAAAATTTTTTACCTCACCATTTTAAGGCCATGGCATAAGTCATTAAGCAAAACTTTCCCCCCTGCATTCTGCTTAGGATAAATGAAAGACATGCTGTTTTAAAGTCATGACTTTTCTCTCATTGCTTTTGCCTTTTTTATCAATAGATAAAAGAATAAATTACCTTTTAAAAGAAAAAAGTAATTGTCAAAAAGCGTATCCCTAAAGTACGCATCTGGGATAAACAATTTTAAAAGGGATGTCCCATCATTCTGATGGGACATCCCCTTTTTTACACTAAATATTTGGGCGGTTTTATGTGCTCGTTAAGCGGGTGGATATCCTCAGTCTGGTAAACTATCCCCAATGTCCCCGGGCCTATATGATACCCTACGGATGCGCCTATCTGCGACACTATAATTTCTTTTTCCGTCCTGCCCTTGAGTCTTTCCTTCAGTTCGTCGGCTTTGTCTTTTGCATGTATGTGAACCACGACTATTTGTGATATATTATAAAGCTTTATGTCCTCATCCATAATTTCAATCATTCTCTCCACGGCTCTTTTATGAGTATGGACGGTTTCCATCGGCTCCATCTTTCCTTTGATTGACGACATCACAGGGCATAGGTGAACCAAATCCCCCATCATAGCCCTGCCTTTTTCCAGGTTGCCTACCCTGCTTACGTACTTAAGCTTGCCCGGGACGAAAAGATATCTCGTGCGCTGCATAACCTTGTAGGCCTCAGTAATAACGTTTTCCATCCACTGCCCGTGCTTGTTGACCTCCGCCGCCGCCAGTACAGCAAGGCCCATCTGCATTCCATTGGTTTCTGAGTCAATCAGGTAAATTTTTGCTTCTGTATTTTCACTTTGAATTTTCTCTTTTGCCTTTTGGGCATTGGAAAACAAACCGCTCATTTTCGCCGACATAAATATGCCGGCTACAACATTTCCTTTGTTTATTTGCTCTCTGAACTTTTCTTCAATATATTCAGCATCGGGCGTAATCACCTCCGGAATAGTATCTGTCTGCTCCATAAGCTCATAAAAAAGAGCATTGGCCAGTTCGTTTTCAAGATACTCTTCACCGTTTATCCTGAGCATTACCGGAATAACAGATATATCATATTCTTCTATAAGGCTTTTGGGAATATAGGCGGTTGAGTCAGTAAAAATCTTAATCATACAAAAAAACTCCCCTTTATTTATGTTTTTCGATTATATCATGTTTTTGTTAATTATGGAATTATATATTAAAATAATCGAAAATAAATTGGGCTTAAATTATGATTTCAAATTCAAACTCGTGTAAAATGGGAATGCCGCCGCTGCCTGTTAAGGGAATCTCCGGTTTCAGCTCACGGGATTTGTTAATTGCGTTAATGTGCACGCCGATAAGGCTAAACCCCCGTTTTTGATAATACCTTATGGCTTTGGTGTTGTCATTTGTGGTTATCACCCTGACGCTTAAGCAGCCTTCTTCTTTTGCGGTTTCTTTGACCTTTTCAATTAGCTTTTCGGCGATGCCCTCGCCTTCTGCCAGGCTGTTTAATGTGATTATCTCGCATTGCTTTCCCGATATGTTATAGGTTATCATTCCGGCTAATTTCCCGCCTTTTACCGCAATGTATCCAGGCAGGCTCATGCAATCATACAGCACGCCTTTGGTCACAACTTTTGTGGAGCTCCATTCATTTTCCAGCAGCTTTCTGGCCGCAGTTTTGTGTTTTTTATCAATAGGTATTATTTCGAATTCTTTTTTATCCATGCTCAAAATATTATGTTTAATAAGGTTGTTTGGCTACACCCGCTTCAGCCTCTCTGCCGCCAGCTCGTCGCCGTTGTCGGCGGCTTTTACGTACCATTCCATCGCTGTGTCTATGTCGCCTTCGGTGCCTACTCCGTGCTCATAGCACATGCCCAGGTTATACATCCCCGGTGCGTAGCCCGCCTTTGCGGACTGCTTAAAGTATTTAAACGCCAGCTTTTCGTCGGCCTCAATGCCCTCGCCTGCCCGGTAAAGGCATCCCAGGTTGTACTGAGCCATGGCGTCGCCTTCCTTGGCGGCGTTTTCATACCAGGCTATTGCCCTGTAATAATCGGCCTCTGTGCCCAGAGCGTTTTCGTAGCAAACGCCAAGGCTGTACTGGGCGTTCACGTCCCCGTGGCTTGCCGCTTTTTGGTACCACTCAAAGGCCGTTTCCTCGTTTTTTTCAACGCCCTGCCCGTTTGAATAGCAGCAGGCAAGGTTATATTGGGACTTGGCATAGCCCATATGCGCAGCTTTGGAAAAATGCTCAACTGCCTTGTCATAATCAAGCCTTGTGCCTAAGCCGTGGTAATAGCAAAGCCCAAGGTTATGAATTGCCCCCTTGTACTCTTTTTTTGCAGCGCCTTCATAGCATTCCATGGCCTTGCCATAGCTTTGCTCGATTCCAAGGCCCGTGGCGTAGCATATGCCCAGCTTGTTTAATGATTTGGCAGAGCCTTTTTTGGCGGAAGACATGAAATACTTTACGGCAAGCTCGTATTCTTCCCGCTCGTAATAATCCTCCGCGATTTCATACTCTCTCTCGGCCTCTTTTTGCGCGAATTTATTATTATCCGTTACAAATCTCATATCAAGCACTCCTTTTTTGTTGTGCGGTATTAAGTTGAATTTGTTCAATAATAATTTTGTCTTACGTCCTGTTAATGCGCTGCGCCTATTCTTTGCTGCTTTAATATAGTTTATTATAATTTTTTTTGCTTTGCAAGGCTTTACTTATTATATAAGCACAAAATATTAAATATAAAATAAATATAGTTATTTTTTATCTGCGGCTTTTGCTTTGCCTCACATTCAGCTAATCATTAAACTGCAATATATATCGAAATTTCCGCGCTTATTTTGCCGTAAAATATGTTAAAATATATTTAAGTTTAAAAAGGGGATAAACGCCATGCTTAAAATAGCGGTAATCGGACACAGCAGAATAATTAAGCCCATAACATCAAGCATAGAAAAAAGCTTTGAGGGCATCGAAATTGTAAAAATTGAATTTCTGGATATGGAGATGAAAAACGCCGCCATTGAATACTTGAAAGCCTCGCTTTACAATCTGGACGGCATAATATTCACAGGCAAAACGCCCTATACCATTGTAAACTCCGAAATGCCCATTTTACTGCCCCAGGTTTATATACGACAGGATACCAGCATGCTTTTGCAGGCGCTGATGGAAGCGGCTGCTGCGCAAAAAAGAGACATAACAAAGATAAGCTGTGATTCATACAGCAAAGAAGAGGTGATACGCGCATATGCGGGCTTTGCCCTTAAATGCCGTGAAGAGGACGTTTTTGCCGCGCCTCCCGACATATCAGGCAGCACTGAAATACAGGACATTTATAAATTCCATAAGAAAAATTATATTGATAAAAATGCTAACATCTGCGTAACGGGAATATCCAAAGTGTATGAAAAATTAAACAGTGAAAACATTCCTTGCTTTTTGCTGCGCCCCACGTCAGAATCGGTGGCAAACAGCGTAATTGAGCTTATGGGTAAAATTAACGCCGTTGAGAGCGCCGAAAGCCAGATAGTCGTAATTTCAATGGAGATTGACCTGCCCGGGGAATACAACCTGGTGCACGAAAACGAATATCAGCTGATGCTGGAAAAAACAAGGGTGACAGAGCAGGTCTACAGATTTGCGCAGAGAATACAGGCGGCTGTGGTGGAGGTGGGCATACACAATTACCTGCTGTTTTCCACCAGAAAGATTTTTGAGTCAGTAACAAGCAATTCATTAAAGCTGCCACTGCTAAAGGAAGTGACTAAAAACTCAGTGCACACCTTAAGCGTGGGGGTAGGATACGGGCAGACCGCAAGGCAGGCCAGGTATAACGCATCAATAGGCTTAAACAGGGCGCTTTCAAAGGGCGGCAACCAGGCGTTTATAGTGGAAAACGGAGACTTTTCAAACGCCATATACCCGGAAGAAGAAAAAGATGAATTTAATAAGATTATTTCAAACCCGCTCTTTACAGTAATATCAGAAGAGACGGGGTTAAGCGTAAATAAAATATACAAGCTGCACTGCATAATCCAAAAAACAAAAAAGGACTGCTTTACATCATATGAGCTTGCCCAAGAGCTGGGCACCACCAGGCGCAGCATAAACAGAATAATAGAAAAACTTGAAAGCGCAGGGTACGCTAAAGTGGAGGGCAAAAGGATGATGACAGAAACGGGAAGGCCATCCCGAATAATAAAACTGCTTCTTAAAGACAATTAAAGACACGTTAAAGACAATTTACAGCAAATGCGCAATATTGTATACTTTAATATGATGAAATTTACAGATAAGTGAGGAGAGTAGTTATGGCAAAGTATATTCCTGAGCCTTTTAAAATCAAAATGGTTGAGCCCATTAAAATGACAACAAAAAAAGAACGCATAGAGAAACTCAAAGAAGCCAATTACAATATATTTGCCCTGAAATCAGATGACATATATATAGACCTTCTAACCGACAGCGGAACCGGAGCCATGAGCGACTCCCAATGGGCCGCTATTATGCGCGGGGATGAGTCCTACGCAGGGGCCAGAGGGTACACAAAGGTGATGGAAGCCGTAAAAGACATCTTCGGCTACAAATACGCCCAGCCTGTGCACCAGGGGCGGGCCGCCGAAAAGGTGCTGTTTCCCCAGCTTATTAAAGAGGGGCAAAAATGCGTTGCCAACATGCACTTTGACACCACAAGGGGCCATGTTGGGCTTTTGGGCGCGGACGCTGTGGACATTGTTGTCCCAGAGGCTAAAGACACCGCAAGCTACAGCCCGTTTAAAGGCAACATGGACATTCAAAAAGCAGAAGAGTTCATCAAGCAAACAGGCGCTCAAAACATCGGCATGATGATAATGACCATAACCAATAATTCAGCAGGCGGGCAGCCCGTGTCAATGGAGAACATGAAGCAGGCATCAAAGCTTGCAAAAAAATATAACATACCTATGGTCATTGATGCCGCCAGATACGCAGAGAACGCCTACTTTATAAAAACAAGAGAAAAAGGCTACGAAAACAAATCCATAAAAGAAATTACAAAGGAGATGTTTTACTATGCCGATGCCTTCACAATGAGCGCCAAAAAAGACGCCATAGTAAACATGGGCGGGCTTATCGGGATAAAAGACGACGCAGAGCTTTATGAAAAAGTCAAAGGCCTTACAATTCCCTATGAAGGCTTTGTTACCTACGGAGGGCTGGCAGGCAGGGATTTGGACGCGCTGGCAGTGGGGCTTTACGAAGGCATAGAGTATGACTTTTTGAAATACAGAATAGGGCAGACAGAATACCTGGGGGATCTTTTAAAGGAAAAAGGCATTCCATTCCAGTATCCTGTGGGCGGGCACGCCGTCTTTATCGACGCTAAGGCAATGCTGCCGCACATTCCCTATTATGAATTCCCCGCGCAGGCGCTTACTTGCGAGCTTTACATTGAGGCTGGCATCAGGTGCTGCGACATAGGCTCATACATGATGGGCAACGACATTCACACAGGAGAGCAGATAGAGTCCGAAATGGAATTTACACGGCTGGCTATTCCAAGGCGGGTATACACACAGGCACACCTTGACTTGGTGGCAGAGGCACTGGAGAACGTAATGAAAAGAGCAGACAAAGTAAAAGGGTACAAGATAGTATGGGAGCCTCCTGTTTTAAGACACTTCACAGCTAAACTTAAGCCGATAGGGTAAAAGGATAGACAAACATAATGCTAAAAAAGACGCTGAATGCGTCTTTTTTGCGTTAGTAAAAAGTAATAACATCTAAGACATAAAATATTATTTTTGTTTACCGCAAATAAAAAAATGATGTTATCACTAACTTGAAATGACTTTGAGCTAGCAGTAGGAAAAGGCAGTATTATTCACTTCGCGAAGGCGCTAAAGTTCGGATTTGGTATCGGTTAATAGAATAATAGTGTCTTTTCCGTCAAGCTGCATCGAAAAGTCTTGAACTTCTTTTTGCTTCGTTTTTCTTCTTTCAAGAGAAGAAAAATGAAGGCTCTTTCACTCATGTTATTAAGCATTCTCTGATGCTTCTTTCATTTGCTTAATAGTTGATGTGCGTTAGCTGTTTAAAAACAACAGAAATAATAAAAGTTTTAAATATATTCTTATCCCACCCACCACCCTTAATTTTTAAGAGTCGAGCCCCTAAAGAGCCCCGAAAAGGAAAATAAAGAGAAATCTCAAAATAAAGTGCCATGCGAAGTTACGCATCTAATAAGGTGATGCATGATAAGAAAATCGGCTGTAAGGCGCGAATATGCTGGATAAACAGCTCATAATTTTCAAAAGCAAGCTATGGAATTTTGGTTGCCAAAGTATTCGCCTATGCTTAGCTAATCCCTACCGACAAAGTCCAGCATTATTATTTTAAATAGAAAAATACTGCGGCATTTGAATTAAGGCTAAGTATATAGTAAAATATACCGAAAAGGCAAACACTAGAAAGGAAAATTATATGAGAGC
>CAZDZB010000115.1:0-6664 GCA_964509795.1 uncultured Christensenellaceae bacterium
GTACCTGTATTTAATAAAATGCTTTTTTTAATGCATTTATATACTCATCTATCTGCTCACCGAATATCTGCATATCATCGGAAGTGAAATTGCCGCCGCTTTTCTGCATAATTTCCTCTGCCCACTTTTCTATCGTCCACCGTATTATGTTCATATTGATTCCGATTTTTTCCTGATCTTTGAACTTAGAGTAATCTATTCCCTTCTGATATACATTTGTAAAAAGCTCTTGAATATTTATCCCTAGCTTGTCATAAAAGGCGTAAGCGTCTTCCATTGTTTGCACATTGTTTTCTTTTAAAAACAAATTGACAATAAAATTAAATAATTTGGGATACACTCTGGAAACCTCAATTTTGACAAAAGCTATCTGCTTAAACCTTTCAAAAATGTCCGGCTCATCCCAGTCTATTGATGAATTGATTTTGCCAACGAATGTTTCAATGGCATATCTTGTGAGAACTTCATATAGTTCTTCTTTGTCTTTAAAGTAATGATACAGCAGTCCTCTTGAAATGCCTGCGTTTTTCACTATTTCGTTAGTTGACGCTTTTTCAAAGCCGTTCTGCGCAAATTCTGTCAGTGCGGCGTTTATTATTTTGTCCCGCTTTTCCGGGTCAATGTTTTTAAATCTCTCTTCCATGCGATTACTCCGATACTAGTACCGACAACTTCTGTCTGTATTTTGAGTATAGCATGACCGACAACATGTGTCAATGATATTTGGGTATGCAAATTGTATAGTTTAAACGCGCTTTATTAGTAGTTGAGCATTATTGTGCATAAAGAAAGCCATATTCTAAAATATATGGCTTCATTTATTTCGATTTACTTCGATTAATATTTTCAGAGTGACCGTCGTCCCTTTCCCTTTTTCACTTTCTATCTGCACTCCGCAGTCATCACAATAATTAAGCTTTAGCCTTTCGTCTACATTTTTTATGCCCACGCCCGACAGCTTTAGTTTGTCTTTTTGTTTGTTCAGCATATTAACATCAAACCCCACACCATCATCAGAAATAATAAATTTTATGAACCCGTCTTCTTTTAGTGATTTTATTGATATATGCCCCGGTCCGTCAAGTTCCTTTATGCCGTGATAAATGGCATTTTCCACTATAGGCTGCAAAATTATTTTCGGCACTTTTACATCCATAATGCTATTATCCAAATCAAAGCTGTAGTTCAGCTTGTCTCCGTAGCGTTTTTTTTGAATATAAAGGTATTCTTTTACGTGCTGTATTTCGTCTTTGATTTTTATATGCGAAGCGCCCCCGCTTAATGATAAGCGGAAAAACTGCCCCAGGGCTTTTATCATATCCACTACGCCTTCGGTGTCTTTATATTCTGCCATCCAAAGTATAGTATCTAAGGTATTGTATAAAAAGTGAGGATTTATCTGGCTTGTGAGTGCGGCTATTTCGCTTTCTCTGAGCATTTTTTCTTTTTGCATGTTCTCTATCTGCAGATCGTTTATTCTCTGAATCATAGCATTGTAATGAGTTGTAAGGCTTCTTGCTTCATCGCATGAAGCTATGCCGTGTTCATCAATATTAACCTCGCCGCCTGTACCTGTTGCCATTGCTGTTTCCAGCTTTTTGATGGGGTTGGTTATTCTTTTTGACAACATATTGCCTGCCAGGACCACTAGAAAAATCAATGCCACTGTAACAATCAGAATATCGTTAAATAGTTCTTTTCGCATTTGTTCAAGCCGGGATAGCTGGGTGACGCTTGTAAGAGTCCAGTTTGCAGTTTGTATATCATAGCTGTATGTTGCAACATTGGTTTTTTTGTCGAATTCCACATTTTCGGCCATTGTTTCCATGAGGCATTCTTTCTTGTCGCCGTCGGAAAAATACGAAGTGTCTTTGTGATAAACCAGGCAGTCATTGCTGTCGAAAATGAACACTTCGGTGCCTTCATCATTGTCCATGTTAAGCAGGTGTTCTTCAACAAATTTATAATCTATGTCCATCAGCATCACACCGATGTTGTTTCCGCCTTCATCTGTAATTTCAGTGCTTATGGAAATTACCCAGGTGTTTTTGTTCATGGTGAATTCATTCATTCGGGTCGCCGTTAAGTAGGGCATTGCGCTAGTTGCGTTTTTGTACCAGCTTTGTTCCATCATGTCATCTGACATTTCCATGGTAAGGTTTTCTTCATTGCTGATTATTCTGCCGTCGTAGGTAACAATAATAATGGATTTTATCAATTCATCACTTGCTAAAACGTTATTTATATCATTTAAAATTTTATCTTTTTGTGAAATGTCTTTGTATAATATGTAATCCTGCAGTTTGCTGTCCTTACTCATCATATAGGAAATATCATAAATTTTGTCTATATAGGCGTTTATATATTCACCGCTGTTTTCGGTGGTGGATTCAGCTGCGTCCAAAGATTGGTTAATGAGTATATCAGAAAAAGTATAGTACAGAATAAACCCTATAAGAAGTATAGCGGCAAGGGCAATCACAGAATAGAAAAACGAGATCTGAACTCTTATTTTACTTAGCTTTTTAATCATCCTGCACGTGCTTTCTGTATCCGTTGGGCGAATAGCCGGTGGCTTTTTTGAAGGTGGCGCTAAAATAATTAGGGTCATCAAAACCTACAGCTTCACATATTTCGTATATTTTCATCTGACTGCTCAGAAGAAGTATTTTGCTCTTTTCTATCCGTTCTTTTAGTATGTAGTCTCTGAATGGCACTCCGAAATATTGCTTAAATGTCCTGCTTAAATAGCTGGGGCTTAAGTTTATTTCGCTGGAAAGCTCGCTCAATGAAAAGTCGCTGTCAGAGAGCCTGCGGTCGACAATCTGCTCTATTTTTTCTTTATAGCCTGTGTTTTCATCAGTATTTTTTGAGGGTTCAGAAGATATGTTTTTTATTTCTTTTTGTATCTTTGTATCTTTCAGTTTGCCTATTAAGTGATTAAGCACTTTTTCAATATCTTTTTTTGATACCGGTTTTAAAACGTATTCGTCAACACCGTAGCGCAGTGCAGAAACGGCGTAGTCAAAGTAATCATACCCCGTTACAAGGGCTATCAAAATATCTTTGTTATACTCTTTTGCGCTTTTGGCAAAGTCCAGCCCATTCATTTTCGGCATATTAATGTCAGCAAGAACTATATCGATATTATTGCTTTTTACAACTTCAAGTGCTTGAAGCCCGTTGACGGCTTCAAGCACATTTGATATATTGAGTGATTCAAAATCTATTAAATTTTTTATGCCTGTCCTGACTAGTGGTTCATCATCCACAATTAATAAGCTGAACATTTTGTTTTAATCCTCCAGCAGGTATCCATATCCTTCGGCTTCCATCTCTTCAATTGGTATGAACCTGATAGAAGCGCTGTTGATGCAGTACCTTAGTCCGCCTGTTTCTGCGGGGCCATCGTCGAAAACATGTCCGAGGTGTGAATCGCCCGCCCTGCTTCTGACTTCTGTCCTAACCATATTATATGATGTATCCGTGAATTCTTCAACAACTTCAGGCACAATTGGCTTAGTAAAGCTTGGCCAGCCGCAGCCTGAGTCATATTTATCGTTTGATGAAAAAAGTGGTTCACCTGTGGCCACATCCACGTATATTCCGGCTGCGTGATTGTCCCAGTATTCGTTTGAAAACGCGCGCTCTGTTTCTCCTGTCTGGGTAACGTCATATTGAAGGGGAGTTAAGCTTTCTTTAAGCTCCTCATCGCTTGGTTTTGGGTATTTGCTTTCATCTATCATAATTCCCTCCGTTTTTAGTATAAGTTCATCCAAAGGCACATCTGCATAGCCTAAATCTATGTGGCAGTAGCCATATGGGTTTTTCTGCAGATAATCCTGATGGTATTCTTCTGCCAGGTAATATCCATCGAGAGGCAGCACTTCAACTACCAGTTCCTTATCGTATTTTTTGGCCTCGCTTTCCAGTGCGTAAAGGATTACCTGCCTGTCGCTTTCTTCAACGTAGTATATTCCGGTTCTGTACTGTGTTCCGGTGTCATTTCCCTGCTTGTTCAGGCTTGTAGGGTCCACGGCCCTAAAATAATACTTAAGTATTTCTGTCAGGCTGATTACAGAGCTGTCGTAGGTTACGTGTACTGTTTCTGCGTGGCCTGTGTTTTCATAACATACTTGCTCATACGTAGGGTTTTCAGTGTTACCATTGGCATAGCCTACCGTTGCATCCACTATACCTTCAATTCTGGAATAGTATTCTTCCAACCCCCAAAAACAGCCCCCCGCTAAATAAATATCTCTTAGGTCTTCTTCGTTATACATGATTTCACCTGATGTGTTTTCTTTGTTGTTTTGCTGCATTGTCACCTCTGCACTTTGCGCAGGCACGGTACATGCTGATGTAAATAATAATGCAGCCATCGCCAATAACATAATTGCTGACTTTTTCATAATATTCTCCTCAGCCTATTGATTCCAGTGCGGCTATTACATCTGCAGTCTGCTGGTGCCCGATGGCACTGCTTTGCACGATGCCCGCGAAGTCAATATAAACGTATGTTGGGAATCCTCTTATTCCAAGTGAGTTTATAAGCAGCCCTTCTTCATCCATTATAACTACGGTGTTTTCATAGTCATCAAGAGACTTAAACCATTCAATAAAATCTTCTTTCCTCTGCTCGCCGTACATTCCCGGCGAAACTACTGTCAGCACTTTAGCATCGGTGTATTCAGAGGCGAAAGTGTTATATTCATCCATTCCTGAAAGGCATATTGAACACCACGATGCCCATACCTTTACCACTGCTTTTTGACCCAGCTGTGCCAAATTCCATTCGTTGCCGTCGATGTCAAACATGGTAACATCAAACAGATTTTCTTCTTTTGTTTCTGTGGAATAATTCTGCTGCACTGCTTCTTCTGCAGGGGCTTCTGTTTGCTCCTGTGCTTCGTTTTCAGAGGCTGAACTGTCTGCATCGTTTGGAGCTGCGCACCCCGCAAGAACCAATGCAAAGGCCGACATTATTATTAAAACCTTTTTCATTTCATTTCTCCTTTGCTATAGCAATATGTTGAGTTTGCCTAACATTAGAAGTATTCCCATAATTACAATTATGATTCCGCCTACGAATTTAATTTTATCCAGATGTTTGTTAATGGCTTTTACTTTTGTTAGTATTGTTGCTGAAAACAATGATATTACCACAAAAGGAATTGCAAGCCCCAGTGAATAAACCAGCATCATCGCTCCTGCGTAAAGAGCGCTTCCTGAGCTGGCAGTAAGGGATAACACTGCCGCTAGAATTGGGCCTACGCAAGGAGTCCAGCCAAAGCTGAAAACTAATCCCAGCAAAAACACGCTGAAAAATCCGGTGCTTTTGTTGGCGTTTACTTTGATCGTACGCTGTCTGTTTAAAAATCCGAGCTTAAAGAGCCCCATTTGATACAGGCCCAGCAGAATAACTATTGACCCTAAGACGTATAAAAATGTTTTGCTGTACAATACTTTGCCCAATGCTCCCGCGCCGAATCCCATAAGAGCGAAGCTGACTGACAGTCCAAGAACAAATAGTAAAGTCCTCACCACTGCCCTCAAGCGTGCCTTTTCCGGGGCTTCATCGCCTGTAAGAATTGAAACATACACCGGAAGTACAGGGACTATGCATGGCGAAAAAAATGATAATATTCCGCCAATAAATACTCCGATTACAAATATATCTGTTGTCATTATCCTTAACTCCTTGTTTGATAAGTTAATGATATGACTTTTTGCATTTTTATAATATAAAAAAACAAACCTAAAATCTTTGTTCTTATGACATAATTTACGGTTTGTTTATTTGCTGTTTATTCAGTTTTTTATAATCAGCTATAGTATTTGTATTTTTATTTTTCCATAGCTTTGATTATTTCGTTCAGGTCTTCTGTACTGAATGATTCAATGTCGCCCTTATCTGACAGCTCTGCCATTTTTGCTTCCATAGGCAGCTTAGCAACAGTGTTTATAGAGTGTTCTTTCGCCACTTCGTCTATTTTGCTTTCTCCGAATATCTTGTGAATGTTTCCACAGTCAGGGCATTTGTAATATGACATATTTTCAACCATAGCTATGATTGGTATGTTCATCATCTCTGCCATTTTTACAGCTTTCCTGGCTATCATAGAAACCAAATCCTGCGGAGATGTGACCACAATCAGGCCGTCAACGGGAAGTGACTGAAATATTGTAAGCGGTACATCACCTGTTCCCGGAGGCATATCAATAAACATATAGTCTATATCTCCCCATATTACATCCGTCCAAAACTGTTTTACCACGTTTGCAATAATAGGGCCTCTCCATAATACAGGGTCTGTATTGCTTGGCAAGAGCAGGTTAATAGACATAACTTTTGTTCCGTTTTTGCTTTGTGAGGGAAGTAATCCCATATCATTTTGCATAGCAGAGCCGTCTATTCCGAAAAGTTTTGGTATTGACGGGCCTGTTATATCAGCGTCAAGTACTGCTGTTTTATATCCCTTTTTATTCATATGCGATGCCAGCATTGCTGTTACTATGGATTTGCCGACGCCGCCTTTTCCGCTGATTATTCCGTATACTTTTTTTACATTTGACAGTTCATTTAATTTTGCTGAAAAATCTGTTTGCTCCTGTGTTCTGTCTGTGCAGCTTTCAGAGCAGCTGCCGCAGTCGTGATTGCATG
>CAZDZB010000116.1:0-6560 GCA_964509795.1 uncultured Christensenellaceae bacterium
AATCGGCATTTTTAAAGGCAGACAGGGTTTTTTGTATCTCCAGCCTGCTGATTAACAAAAGAAGCAAGCAGAGTGAAAAAAAGAATAAAATTACAGATCGTTTACTGAATATTCTTTTTTTTCGTTCTTGTATTATTTCATTATTGTCTGCTGTTAGGTTGTGAGCGCTGTTGTCCAAAATGTTTCCCTTTGTATGCACCAGTGATAATGGTAACCATTTCTTTGAGCCTGTTTCGTTTTCTCTGAATCGATCACGAATGTATATTCATGCTATAGTCGCATCTTATTTATTGTTTGTTTTTGAATTATTTGATTCCAGGTTTCGTATGCGAAACTGGACGTCTTCCATGAGTTTGCGATTGGCCGCCAGAAGGTCGGCTATAAAGGCAGTGATAATTGTTTGAAATCCCATCACTAATAAAATACTCGCCAGTATCAATGATTGAATATGGCCCTCTCCGCTATCAGTAAAAAAATACCACAGAAAACGAAGCCCAAGAGCGAAACCAATAAGAAAAACAAACATCCCGATACGCATCATGAACTTGAAGGGCTCATAGATAATAAATATCCTCACAATGGTAATCAGTGATTTTTGGATATAGCTTACAATACTTTTAACAAGACGGGAAGGGCGGAGATCCTCATTGACATTTATATCTATCCATGTGATCGCCATATTTTTGCGTCCCGCCTGGATTATCGTTTCCAGTGTGTATGTATAATTGTTAAAAACATTCAGCTTCATTGCCGCTTCACGGCTGATGGCCCTGAACCCGCTGGGAGCATCGGGTATATCCGTTTTACTGACATTACGAACGACATAGCTGCCGAATTTCTGTAATATTTTTTTTACGAGAGAGAAATGCTTGATTTTAGAGATCGGGCGAGCTCCGATCACGATGTCCGCTTTTCCTTTTACTATAGGTTCTGTTAATCGGGGGATGTCGCCGGCGCAGTATTGATTATCAGCGTCGGTGTTGACGATAACATCCGCTCCCAGGTGGATACATGCATCCAGGCCCGCCTTAAAGACTTCGGCGAGGCCGCGGTTTTTTTTAAAGTTTATAACATGGTCTACACCATGTTTTTTCGCAACTTCAACTGTTTTATCAGTGCTTCCGTCATTAATAATAAGCCATTCTACTTTATTAAAACCCGGAACCTTTCGTGGCAGTTCATTAAGAGTGACAGGCAGTGACTTTTCTTCATTATAACATGGTATTTGTATAATAAGTTTCATGACAAGTACTCCGAAAAGTTGAATTATTTCATGGCGGCCTCGTCCGTGATCAGGACAAGGTCAAATAGAGTACAGCTTACCGTGATTGTCAATAGTTCTTTATACAGATCCCGCAATAATAATTCAATACGTGCCGTGGCAACACCCCTCTTTCCGGTAAGGCCGTCATCATCATGTATGCATGTATCCGCCCGGTAGTCTTCTTCAGGGTGAAAATCGCAGCACATAGCTTCTAATGGAATCCCCGGTTTTAAAAACTTTAACAAGAGTAAAATTGCTGTACTGCATATAACTGTCTCTGAGATCTTTCAGTAAGGAAGCCTTTCTCTCTAAGGCGTTTTTATCATTAAACTGAAGCCTCGTTATATAGAAATCATCAATAAAGATCAGGTTTATCTTTTTTTTCTTCAGTTCCATGATCATTTCATCGATTGTCGTACTCCTGATTGTGCTGCTTGCAACAAACCTGTCACTGCTGAACCCGGAATAGTACAGGGCCACATTGCATTCTGTGATGAGCATTTTATCATGTGTCTTCACGGTGTTTCTGTACCACAGGGCGGCTTTTTTAAATTCAACCCTTCTCAGGCTGTAGTGGTCCATCATACGTGAAGTATACAGAACATTGCAATTTATAATGACCGCGAGAAGGAGCACCGATGTACAGATGACGGCATATTTCTTTTTTGTAAGCATCTCACTCAAGGTATAAACAACAGGTATAATAAAGATAAATGACATAAGGAACACATACCACGGCGCTGTCTCTTTATATAACGCATACAGAGAAACGCAGTACATGAAAAGGGCGATAAGACAGAGTACAAGGGACAGGGCTTTTCTTTTCAAAAGGGAATCAGCAATCGCGGTAATCTTTTGATGTAACAAGGTGCCGTCAATTTTGCTTATACCGTAAAAGATACATAAATACTGGAGCCATAAAACGGGAAGAACATAACGGGACTTTGTGTTTTGATAGACCATATGTACGAGAACAAAACCTGCAAAAAAGATCATGAGAGGCAGAATGTCCGTTCCTTTGTCCTTGAGTAACTTGATGATTCCGTGGATCATGCATGTCGCAACGAGGAGGACTATAACGGCGATAAAAACAAACAGTAAAATCTGTATAGGAAAGGGAAGTTCAGACAGATAAACATGCGTTGCCATCCATTGGCCAAACCCTGAAGAAACAAGAACAGTATCAATTAGGTAGCGATAGATATTCGGACCTCGCCGGGAAATTTCATTGATGTAGGGATTTTCCATGCCATACTGAGGTATGATTCCCATGAGCATCCATACAAGAAAACCCAGTGAAGCAGCTGATCCCAGAACAATGGATTTAATTTTTTTATTATGAACAAAAAAGTCTTTGAACATTACTGCGGGTATGATGAATATCGCGTCCCACTTAGTGCTGGCTGTAAGGAATGCTGTGAAGTAGCGAAGAGTGCTGTTCTTGAGTGTCAGATAGACTGTTAACACAATAAGAAAACTCAAGAGCATTTCCAGTTCTGCATTTGCGGCAGTATAAATGGTAAAGCCGTTTATTCCAAGAAAGAGAAGGGCTATTGTCGCCGTTCTCCTGGACAGGAATTCACTATATATTTTAAACGTGATAATCAGGTAAGGGATAAACAGGATATAGTTAAGTGTTATCGCGATAATATAGATATGGTCAAATGCAGTGAAGGTAATCACTTTTGAAAAGAAGCTTAACACCAGTGGATACAGGGGGAGTATCTTGAAATGACTGCCCGGAAAAAAGCCGTTTATATATTCCAGCACACGCGGCCGGAAATTGCCAATATAATCAGCAGAGGGTGTTTCAAAATAATCATAATAGACCAGGGCATACAGAGCGAGCAGCAGTATCACAAAATATGGCAGGCATGCGATGAGTATATGTTTTTTTTGATTCATTGTTCTGTTGTTGTCTTTTATTAAGATGAAGTCCCTATATGCAATACAATGTATATTTGATCAATAATATTTTATACGATCACATCAAGATTATTCTTTAATTAAATGGTAGGTTTTAAAACGGGGGGCATTTTGTCTCCCGCCCGTCTTTTGCGGGCGGGAATCGTTCGCGCCTCATGAAAATGAGAACTGACTTCAATGAGCCATGTTTTTATGAAAATATGGTTGATCATTATATATGCTGTTATTAAATGCGAATTCTTAATGGTAAATCATAGCGTAGATTCATACAGGAATTTGACTATTTTTTAATGTCCCCCGCTGATAAGGAAGGACGTCACACTATGCGATTATTTCGTATCATGTTGCAAAGGAGTATGCCATACCGTGCGGTTTATGATGTGCATTATAAAAAGTAAAGTACTTGATATTGTTAAAGAGCCGATATCGTATATACTGCTCTTCTGTATGATTATTTTTCCTGTGGGAATATTATGGGGATTGCCTAATTCAGAGACATGGCTTTCTGATTCGCTCGCTCCCTTCCATCCACTCATCGGATTGAGCAAAGGGTTTTCTTATGGCTACTATCATAAGTATCCTCTGGTTCATCAACTACTCCTTGCTCTGCTGAACATTCCGGTTCTTGTCGCAGCACTGATTAACAGCAATCCCTTTGAGGGTTTGCAGTTATTTAAATTTTTGGTTCTCATACAAACCCCTCCCTATGCGACTGCGCTTATATTGATTGACCGTATCGTTTCTTTGATAATGGCTGTTGGTCTGGTTTATATTGTATACCTGTCATCAAAAAAACTTTTTGGCAAAAGACCTGCTTTCTTTACCGCTCTGATTGTTTCCCTCAACCCTCTTGTTAACTTTTACGCCAAGGTGGCAAAGGTTGAGATCCCCTATCTTTTCTGGGCCACACTTGCTTTCTACTATTGTATACACATCATAGAAAACAAGAGCACGAGGAATTATGTTCTTTTCGCTCTTTTTGTAACTCTCAGTTTTGGCACCAAAGATCAGGGATATGCTTTATTTGTGCTGCCCATTGTCGTGTATATTTATATTTTTCCTCTTATGCAAGATTTGGGAGACCGGTTCAGAGCGTTGTTTTGCAATAAAAACATATGGGTGTTTATGGGGGCATTTCTGTTCTTTACACTCGTGGTCGAAAATGTATTCTTAAATTTTGACGGACTGGTAACGAGATTTCATGCTCTGACCGGCTGGAACATGATCCGCAGTGTCAGGTACACCAGTGATGCGGCAGGTTTTATTGCATTATCAGGTGATGTGTTTAACGCATTGATCTATTTTATGGGCCTGCCGTATCTGCTGCTTTCTTTTTGTGGAGTCGTATGGATTGCTTTTGTGTATCGAAACAGGCGGGTTGAGCTTTTGACTGCCATGTTGTTTTTCGTATCTGCGATATCGTATTATCTGTTTTTTGTGCAGGTCGCGCGGCAGTCGGCTCACCGGCAGATATTTCCCATAGCCCTGTTCATGGCATATTATAGCGGATATGCCGTGGCTGAGCTGCAGCAAAGGTTAAAAAAATATGCCGTGATCTTTGCGATACTGATTGCGGGCATGAGTTGTTTGCCCTTATATAATTCGCTGGCTTCGAATTACGAAATGCTTACTGACACACGCTATAAAGCAGAGGAGTGGATGAAGAACAATATTCCGGCCGGTTCAAGGATCGAGTATTATGCCTACCTTCACTATCTTCCGCGTATCCCGGAGGGGATGTATTCGTACCGTGTGAAGGAGAATGTACTGGAAATCAACAAGAGGAACCCTGATTATATTGTTCTAACCTCACATTATTATCCGCGGTTTATTCAGAAAATTGAAAAAACAGCAAGCGGCAGAATTATGACAACAAAGAAAAATTTGACATTTATAGAGAGTGACTTCAATACATTTTTTCATAAGCTTTTTAAAAACAGGTATTCATACAGACCTGTTGCGCGGTTTGATCGTGGAATGTCAATTTTTAAGACTGTTCCCCATGCAAAGGTATCACCGGATCACATTATTGTCTATGGCAGGGTTGATTGATTCGGGAAGCCGCAGGAAAGGAGTTTATCGTGAAGAAAATACATAAAATGACAATATATACCGCAGTCTGTTTGACGGGAGTTGTTGTTCTTTTGTTCCTGGCGTTGTCGGTGTATAATAACACAATGACAAAAAGATGGCTTCAGGAGCCTGATGCGAGAGGGAGGATGATATCCATTGATGACCGTTCTCTCTATGTAACGGTAAAAGGAACAGGATCCCCGGCAATAGTCATTGAGGGTGATATCGGTTCTTCATCACCCGAATGGTGGAAGATCCAGGATGAATTGTCGCAACTGACCAGGGTTGTCGCCTATGACCGCGCCGGTTATGGCTGGAGCGATTATGCAGATGATGACCGCTCGGCATCAGACATAGCCGAAGATCTATCGTCTCTCTTAGACGCATTGCATATAGATGGTCCGTTAATTCTGGTCGGCCATGGCGCAGGTGCTCTCTACTTGAGATATTATGCCTGTATGCATCCGGACAGAATACGTGCAGCGGTCTTTATTGAACCGCTTTCTCCTGAATTCGGACATTTCAAAGAAAAATTAAAACCGGCTTTTTACAATAATTTAATAGACAAACGTGCAGCCTATAAAATAACAAGGGTCCTTGCTCAGTATGGGATAATCAGAATTTTTAAGATCGTTCCCTATGCAACAGCACCTGAAAATGTTAAACATCATATAACAGAAAATTATTCAAAAACCTCGACCTCTGAGGTTATGATCAGGGAATATGTCACCGGCTTAAAAGGCAGCTATATGCAGGTGGAGCAGTGCACATCTTTCCCGCAGGTGCCTCTTGTTGTTATTCGCCATTCGTCAGAAAGATACAGGAACTATCTTCTGGCGTTTCGTCTTTCACTGGATGAGGCCCAGTTTGTAGAGTCATTATGGATGGACATGCATACCGGTGTTGCCGGTCTTTCTTTAAAAGGGAAGATGATAAGTGCGGAAAGGAGCCTGTATAATGTTCATCTTGAGGAACCTGAAATCATTATCAGGAGTGTGCTGAAGATAATGAAGAGGCGTTAACGTTCTTGTAGCAGATGCTTTTCTTCTCACTGTATTCCGATTTGCTTCTTGACTATTATGGAATTAAGTAATAAACTCACTATCAGTAGTTCTTTCCGTGATTCAAGCCGTAATTTTCAGTTCCGTAAAAAATATTACACGAGGTTATATTATGAAACATACTATGACGTGGGTCACTGCAGCATTTTGTTTCATTCTTTTACTGTCAACAGGGGCGAGTGCCAACAAATCTTCCGTTAAGCTGGAAGCTCCCTCAGAAGCAAAAAAAGGGGAAA
>CAZDZB010000117.1:0-4996 GCA_964509795.1 uncultured Christensenellaceae bacterium
TTATTGTATCACTTTTTACGAACTTTAAATGTCCATTTTTATTGTACAGGTGCACTAACTTCCCTATTCCCTGTTCCTTGTTCCCTATTCCTTAAAACCAATTCACTATTCGTTGCTCACTCAATCTCCTCATTAATCAGCCTTACCAGCAAATCGTTGAGATACTCCACATCGTATGCTCCGATTGTCGGCTCGATGTGCTCATTGCCGATGCCGCTGTCATTTGTCAGGAACACATAAGTCCCGTTGGTGGCAGTTTCCAAAAACCTAAGCAGAAACTCTGTGCTTTTGTCCACGCCGCTTGAAGCCACGGGGATAATCTTTATGCCCTGCTGGGCTGCCGCAATTGTCTGCTCCTTAATTACTTCAATCACTTCGCTGTTTAAATGCGGAGGCGCGTCCAGTATCAGAAACATTATTCTGGTCCTGGCGTTTTGGTTCCAGTCGTGGTTGCTGATTCCCTCGAAAAGCGCTCTTTCCACTGCTTCGGGGTAATCCCCGCCGCCGTTTGCGTACTGCGCGTTAATCTGGGTAATGGCCTGGGCTATATCGCTGGTAAATTCAAATGTTCTGCAGATGTAGTCATCCTCTGTGTCCCTGTAAAAATTGGTGCTGATGCGAATATCCAGGCTGTTTTCATTGGCCTTTTGCACCTCTTCAATGATGTATGTAAGCTCCGCCTGTATGTAGCTGAGTTCGTCGCTCATGGAGCCTGTGGTGTCAATCATAAACATTATGTCCACTTCGCTGCTTCGCTGGGCTTTTGCCTGCAGCGTAATATCTATCATCCGGCCTTCATCTGCATCATCAAGCTGATGCGTCGCAGTTTCGCCTTCGTATTCAATCAAAAGGGTGAACTGCTGTTCAATGTCCTTATCAAACAAATACGGGAATACATACGCAATGCCCTTGTTGTCTGTTCTGGCTGTATAAATTACGTTTTCCTGTTCGTCCATCACCCGGACAACAGCGTTCTGGACAGGCATATAATCGGATGAAATCACATGGACGCCCACTCTGGTGAAGTCCTCATACCCCCAGGTTTCCAGCATAGAGTACCACTCGTTGTCGTTAAGCAGCTCCATGAAATAATCAAAGTTTTCATTGTCGTTCCACTCGCCCGCCGTCAGCTGGCCTGCCTGCTGCTGAACCGGCATAACTTCGTCGCCGGACGAACTGCCCTCTTCGGCGTATGAGTCAGTCTCTGCCATCGCCTCTGAGGCTTCAATTTCCTCCAGCACCGGCACAGGCTCATATCCATCCTCCGCTTCTGTGGCCGAAACGTCAGCAGTGCCTGTGCCTGATTCAGTTTTTTCTTCGCTTACTCTCTCGTATGAGGGCACACCCGCAGTTTCTGTTTCCGCTTCGTCGGCTTTTTTGCTGCATCCTGCCGCCCCAAAGATAAGTGCCGCCGCAAAAAGCATAATCAGTGTCACAATAAAAAACTTCTTCACCATTTCATTTTCCTCCGTCTTGTTTTTGGCTGTATATTTATTTAGATGGGATAATTGTTAAAATAGTTCCAGGAAAATTTATTTAATTAAATTCTAATCCCGCCTGCCCTTCAATATTTAATAATATTTATTTAATTGTTGCATGCCCGGTAAAAACAATGTAAAATACATATTAACATTGCGCAAAAAATCCCTCCATCTATAGTATAATATTGCATCATAAAATTAAGGAAATAAATGAGGTGTGATATGGCGCGGATAAGGGCCGTGGCGTGGTACGGGGCGGCAATAATATTTTTGATTGCTTCTTACCCCACGATTTTTTACGCAAGATACTTGAATATGCGCGGGCATTTGAACAAAAGAAACAGTTATGCCAACGTTGTAGTGTGCTATCTTGCAAAAGCATTGTTTTATATGACAGGCTCCCGCATAAAAATAACGGGCACAGAAAACATTCCCGCTGACACCCAGTGCCTTTTCGTGAGCAACCATCAGGGGCACTTAGACAGCATAATAATCCAGGGCTTCATCAAAAAGCCCAAAGGCTTTGTTTCCATCACCCAGTATGAGCACGTGCCTATTTTAGGCTCATGGATGCACCACATGGGCAGCGTATTCATCGACCGGAGCAACATACGGCAGGCCTTCAGAACCATCGGCGAAGCGTCAGATATAGTAAAGGGCGGGCATTCCATGGTGGTTTTCCCGGAAGGAAAGCTAAACGACGGCAAGGACACATTTGAGTTCCAGAAAGGCTGGCTCAAAATGGTCAAAGACAGCAAAATCCCGGTGGTGCCTGTCACCATAAAGGGAAGCTACAGGATACTTTCCTACAACGGCAAAAGCATGTCTCCCGCCAGGATAGAGTGCCACATTTCCCCCATGATGCCGACTGCGGGGCTTAAAAAAACGGATGAGGAAATGTTCTTAAATGATTTAAGAAGCACCATTTTGCAAAAGCTTTAAAATGAACTTTTTTACTTTATCTAAAGTAATACCATATATCATTTAGGACGCCTTACGGCGTCCCTTTTTTTATCAGTTGTTAACTTCTTCATTTTTAACCATTCAGCATAAATTAAGCTTTTATATCATAATCTGTGCTCCCATAAGCCCGCAATCACCCTTTCATCATAAATGTTTTCATGTTCTCAACCGCCAGTAAAATCTTGTCGCACCACGCGTCAAAGTCTTCGTCAATTAGCTGGTACTCAGGGTGGGCAAGGATGTAATCTACCGTTTCTTTTATGCCTGTGTCAAACCTGGTGGTGCACACAAATTCTGGCACCGCCCTTTTTATTTTGCTGTTGTCAAAGACCACAGTATTGGCCTTGTCCCCCAAAAGTGCGCCTTCAAAATCAAAATCTGAGCACTCCGCAAGCATCTGGGACGACACATATCGAAGGTTGGGCTTTACTCCCAGCGCATTGGCAATGGCTGTATATATCTGTGTCCACGTAAGCTTTTCATCGGATGTTATGTGGTAGGTTTCCCCTATGGCGTGAATGTTGCCCATAAGCCCCACAAAGCCCACGGCGAAATCCTTTGAGCTTGTCATGGTCCACAGGCTGGTGCCGTCGCCCTGCACTATTACAGGCTTACCCTCAAGCATCCTTTTTGCCACCTGCCATGAGCCGTTGTTGCCGTGCACTCCCAAAGGAATAGACCTTTCATCGTATGTGTGGCTGGGGCGCACAATGGTGACGGGGAACCCTTCATCCCTGTAAAGGTCCATAAGGTATTTTTCCCCTTCGATTTTGTCCCTGGAGTACTTCCAGTATGGGTTCGCCACCGGTGTGCTTTCGGTGATTAAATAGTCGGACAACGGCTTTTGATAGGCGCTGGCAGAGGAAATAAAAATAAACTGTTTTGTCCTGTCCTTAAACAGCTTATAATCCCTTTCCAAATGCTCTTTTTTAAAGGCTATAAAGTCCGCCACTACATCGAACTCATGCTCACCCAGTGCTATCAGTGTTTCAACTTCATCATTTATATCACACAAAATATTTGTAAAATTATCAGTGCCCAAATATTCGTTTCTATTGCCTCTGTTTAAAAGATAAAGGTCATGCCCGTCGGCTATGAGCTTTTTTGATATGCTTGCGCTTATCCTGCCTGTGCCTCCAATTAATAATGCTTTCATCTCGTATGCCTCCTTTGTTTATGTTTTTATTATAACCTATAATCCCGCTTTTAAACACCAAACATTTTTCGTTTTACAGGATGCAGGGCTATGACGGCGTTTTACAAAAATTCTTTTCAAAATCCTGCTTAAAATATAGCAATTGTTCTTGCATTATCTATATTTTATGGTATAATTGCTACGTTATGTAGTTTGCGTTACTACGTTACATATGTGTAAGTAAATTCTACAATATTTTATATAGAGGTGATTTATGATTAAAATCTTTACTGATTCCACGTCCTACATACCGGATGAATTAATCAAAAAATATTCCATCGGCGTTCTTTCATTGAGTGTTTCACTAGACGGCGAAGAATACGTCGAAAACCAAATAACCAATGAAGAATTTTTTGCTTTAATGGAGCAAAGCCGCGAATTTCCAAAGTCAAGCCAGCCATCGGCGGACGAGGTCTACACCGCTTTCAAGCAGGAAACCGACCAGGGCAACGAAGTGCTGGGCATATTTTTGTCATCAAAAATGAGCGGAACCTACTCCACCGCCTGCATGGTGAAAGATATGGTGCAAAACGAAAACCCAAATGCCTCAATTGCTCTTGTTGACTCGGAGTCAAACTGCATGCAGCTTGGGCTTATTGCTCTTGCGGCTGCCGAAGCGGCGTTTAACGGGGAAACTTTGGAACAAGCCCTCAATGCGGCAGAAGAGGCAATAAAACGCACAAGGTTTATATTTGTGCCCAAAAATCTGCGCTATCTGGAAAAGGGCGGCCGCATAGGCAGGGCGCAGGCGCTTTTGGGCAACGCTCTTAAGCTCATACCAATACTCACAGTAAATGACGGCGTAACCGACTCCATGGCAAAGGTGCGCACCTTCACAAAAGCCGTAGAGCGGCTGTTGACAATTTTAAAAGAGGATATTGAAACGCTGGGGGTTGATAAAATTGTCGTCTCCCATATCAACGCCATCGATCAGGCAAAGAAACTGGCCGAAAGAATAAAAGAATTCATCAGCATTGACGTTATAATATCCAGCATCGGCCCTGTTATCGGAAGCCACGTGGGCCCAGGAGCTGTGGGCATAATCTACCGTACTCTTAAACCCCACCCGATGAACGCTTAAAATAAATAAAAACCATACTAAAGGTGCAGTCCCATCAGTCTGATGGGACATTTAATTTATAAACTGTTTCTGTATCAACACTTTTCTCTCATTACTTTTGCCTTTTTTTATCAGTGGATAGAAAATAACTTACTATTAAAAGGAAAAAGTAATTGCCAAAAAGTGTATCCCCAAAGTTCGCATCTGAGATAAACAAATCTAAAGGTGCAGTCCCATCAGAATGATGGGACATTTAATTTATAAACTGTTTCTGTATCAACACTTTTCTCTCATTAC
>CAZDZB010000117.1:5096-6320 GCA_964509795.1 uncultured Christensenellaceae bacterium
GTATCCCCAAAGTTCGCATCTGAGATAAACAAATCTAAAGGTGCAGTCCCATCAGTCTGATGGGACTGCACCTTTTTTACATTAACTGGCTAAAATATGTCGTAAAAAAAATATAAAGTGTAAACTATGTGAATAAAATATAACATAATTTTAAATATAAACTTCGGTAAATAAAAACTAAATATTCTCGTGCTATAATCAACCTATAAAAATGGAGCAGTTAGCTCATATAGATAGCATATAGTAGTAATTTATAAGGCCAAAGGGGATTTACCATGATAAAACTTTTTACGGATTCCACATCCTATATTCCGTCTGATATCCAGGTGGAACACAACATTACGGTGCTGCCTGTAACGGTAGTATTAAACGGCAAAGAAACTTATGAAACCGCAATTTCAAACGATCAGTTTTACGCTCAGATAAGAAAGAGCGGCAAACCGCCTAAAACAAAGGCTCTTTCCCCGGATGAAATAGCGGACGCTTTTGAAAAAGAGATTTCGGATGGAAACACAGTAATCGGAATATTTTTGTCAGCTAGAGCGAGCGAGACCTATAAGAACGCGATGACTGCCAAGCAAAAGCTTATGCAGAAATACCCTAAAGCAAACATCACCATAGTTGACACCCGTTCTGTGGGAATGAAAGAAGGCCTGGCCGTGCTGGCAGCGGCAGAAGCCATTGAAAAAGGCTCATGGCTTGAAGATATAGTATCTGCGGCGGAGGATTCTGTTCACCACACGCGCTTTATCTTCGTTCCGGAGACATTAAAATACCTGGAGATAAGCGGAAGAATCGGCAAAGCACGCTCCCTTCTGGCAAGCGCTTTTCAGATTACTCCCATAATTGCGGCCCAGGACGGGGACGCAGTGCCCATTGAAGTCATAAGGATAAAAAGCAAAGCCATAAACAGAATGCTTGAAATGTTTGAAAAAGACATAAAAGCATACGGCGTCAAAAACGTGGTTATACAGCATATTGACTGCATAAACGAAGCCCTTGACATGGCCCAGCGTGCAGAGGAGATTTCTCATGTGGAAGTTACCATATGCGATATAGGCGCCGCCATGGGCGCCAATGTAGGCCCCGGAGCTATAGGAATAGTCTACAGGACAGAAGAGCCCATGCCGGACTTGGAATCATCAGTAAGCATGTAATAAAAATTACTAAAGGCAGCGCAGGCTGCCTTTTTTGTTTGCCTGCCCAAATTAAATATGCTATCAT
>CAZDZB010000118.1:0-6054 GCA_964509795.1 uncultured Christensenellaceae bacterium
TTTTGTTAATGAAATTATATCAAAAACATATGCCTTTTTCAATAAACTTAGAAAATTTGTATTTTTTTTAACAATTAATGGCTTTTTATAGAATTTCGGGCGTAAGTTAGTGCTAGAAAATATTATATATACATGCTATAATTATCTATGTGTATACATTAACAGGTAATTGGGAAAAAGAAGATGGCGTATAAATTTATTCAAATAACAGACTTAGGTTTCAACCACTCTTTATCGCAGGATATGGAGATAAATAAATATGCTGAAAATCTGCGCAAAGAGACTTTTAATAAAGTCATAGACTTGTGTATAGAAGAGAGGGCAACAGCATTGCTCATATGCGGCAATTTATATGACGAAGAGCATATTACCTATGATAATGCCAGGCTGATAAAAAAAGGCTTTGCCAAACTCAAATCCAATGACATAGCAATAGTGTACGCTCACGGAAACCTGGACAACGGATATTTTTTAGACAGCATCGAAAATGATATTATCGAAATAAAAAGCAGATACACCAAAAATGTATATTCATTTCCTTTCAATATTGATAAAATAAATTTTGTAGGTATCGGAAACAGCAAAAGACTGGTTTTTCAGGATGAATACCTGGAGGAAGAAAAATCAGAATTTCCCACCATAGGGCTTATGTATATCGACAATAAAATATATACAGGCCAGACCTTAGAACTTCTGTACAGAAGGCTGCAGAAAAGCAATGTTTTATACTGGGCGCTGGGAGGAACAGGAAATTTCGCTGAGTTCAAAAAAGAAAACAAATATTGCGGCAGCGGACGAATTTGCCCTAAAGACGATGAGGCATCCGGGTGCTTGGTGGTGAGCATATCAAACAAACTAAAAGTAAGCTTAAAAAAAGTTGATGTGTGCAGCGCTGCAATTAAAAACATTTACATAACAGACCCATATAAAAGCAAAGATATTTATCAGCTTATGGAAAGATGTGTTGATTTAATAGAAAAAAGCAAAATTCCCGGACACACTATGATTATTAATTTGGAAATATCCGGGCTATGTACTTGTTACAACCAACTGGTAAATCACAGAAAAGAACTTCAGGATGAAATTGCCAAAGTAACAGGCACCAAACTATACATGAACATTAACAATCTTACGAAATTTGTAAAGCACGGAAAAAGCATCGGAGACAAAACGCAGGTCATGGATCTTTTATATGAGTGTGACAAGCTGTATGATGATGATGAGTTATATAATAAAACAATCAGCAGGGTGAAAACAAAAAGGGTTTTTTACAGCGGGGACAGCAAAACTGTTGATAAAAAGAAAATACTGGAAGGTGTTGATTCTATTATAGTAGAATCTGCAGTTAAGGAGGATAGCCATGATTATTAAAAGCATATCGGCAGAGAATTTCGGAAAATTTGACAGGTATTCTGTTAATTTGGATGACAGCATTAATGTTTTTTATGGCGATAATGAGGCGGGTAAAACCACACTTTATGAAATCATATCAATTTTGCTTTTCGCGCCTGTTACAGACGAGGAAATAGCAGAAAGCAACAGTCTGATTAAAGCGGATGAAAAATACGCAAGGGTGTATGCTACCATAAATTTGGATGGCAAAGAAATTTCTATAGCCAGAGAAATTTATGTAAATGATACGAATTTGTCAATTGCAGACCAGGATAACGTTTCAAGCCTGGGGAATGTAAATGTTCCTTTTATCGGGGATTTAACAAAGGAAATGTATGAAGCATTTCACACTATAGATTATTACAATATGGCTACCATAACAAATAATGTGTGGAACCAGATAATTAAGGTTATTGAAGAATCTAAGGGTGCGCCGAGGATTACTCCGGATTACAGCACGCCTGAAGAAGAAAAGAATCAGCAAGCCCCCTTTGAAGACCGGATAAAAGCAAAAGAAAAGGAAAAAAAGCTGCTTGAAGAAAAGCTTAAAGAATCACAAAAAAAGCAAAAACAAATGATAAAAAATCAGGATAAAATTGATGATTTAACAAGTGATTTAGAAGATGTTGAAAACAATATAGAATTAGAGAGCTCCTATCTGAAGGAAGCCGAAAAAATGAATAATATCCGCGACACCATTAAAAAGACACAGGATTTGACATTGGAGCTAGAAAAATATAAGGAATTACAACAGTGGATGCCTAAGCTGCGGGAATACTATGAAAGGCTTAAGCGTTATTCACAGAATAAAGAAAACGGCGTGGAAAACCCACTAGGTATGTTTGACGACTTAGAAGAAACAGCGCCGGACGCTGCGCTTGATGAGACGAATGTACAAGAAGAAGCCGAAGACGACCAGGCATCTGTATCAGAAACAGAAAAAGCAGATGAACATCAAGAAGAAAAAGCTGATACTATAAACAGGTATGACGAAATAAAACTGCCGTCCGAAGATGACTACAACCTTGCAAAAGAGAAAATAAGCAAATTTATAGAAACAAGCTACTTGAAGGTGGAGTCGCAGGCAGAAGAAAAGGAAAAACCTGCACCGGTTAATGAAAATGAAACTGCCGGCAGCGGCGAACCGGAAAATCATGGCGAGGCAGAAGACATCCAGCCAGAGGCAAAACAAGGTACAGTTGCAGTAAATGAAGAAAAAGAAGCGCTGGAGGAAGAAGAAACAAGCGCAGAAGCTAAAAATAGTTTTGCTTTGCCGAGTGAACCTGAACCAGCTCACGAACCTGATGACCAGGTGAAATCCGGGCTGGAATATCTCCGCAGCAAAATCAAGAAAATTGAAACAGAAAAAAGCAAAGAACAGCAATTGCCGGAGGGAGTTAAGCCTTTGGAAATAAGAAAACCCAAAGAAGCAGACGAAAAGGTAAATGAAGAAATTTCAGACGCAGTAAATACATTCGGCCAGACAAATCCGTACTCAGATAATATATTCCCGGATATGGATAATGTTAATTATTCAGGTAGAAAAATATCATACGATAAGTCAGACGAGGATTCAGACGATGACAAATATTCTTTAAGTTCATCAAGTGATATCCCGATGCAGACTAAAAATGTTTCAGAGGAAGATTTAAACCAAAACAATGAAAATTCCAAAGAGGATGAGCTGCTTAAAGCCGAAGAAATGCTCAATAACATTGATATGCAGGAAATAATAGCAGCATCCAAAGAAACTGTTGAAGTCAGCGAGGAAACAAAAGAGGAAATAAACAGGGCTAAGCTCAGATATAACATTGTAGCAAAAAGAATATTCAATAAGGATATGGATATGGACGAGCTTTCAGATAAGCTTAAAAAGCTCGATACTAACCTTATATATAAAGCAATAGTAAAATACAAAGGGCTATCACAAAAGCTCAGAAAAACAGAACAGGATTTTGTTCACACAGACACAAAGGAAAAATCATCCTCAAGCGGCACGTCCGCAGCTTTAGGGTTCGTAGCAGTATTAAGCCTTCTTTTGGGTCTGGCATGTTTTTTCATTGACCAGATTGTCACGCTGCTGCCGGACTCCGGAGTGCTGAACACCATATACCAGGTGATTATGGATCTTCCCCTTAATAATATTATACCCGGCAATTTTCTTTCAGGCGGAGCGTTTATTCTAATAGCTGTGCTGTTGACTGTGGCAATAATTTTGGGAAGCGACAAGTCAGCAGAGCCTATGGACCTGGCAGTCATTGATGACGTTGAGCTGGATGAGTTGAAAAACAACATAAGAAAGGCCAAAAGAGACGTAATAGATTCATTAAAGGGATTCCCCATTCCCTCTGCGTATCTGGAAAACCCGAATAACACAATTATATCCATGATCAACGAACTGAGGGATGCGGAAAACACATACAAAGATTTAGTAGCGGAAAGCAAAATGCCGAACAATGAAAATTACAGGGCGCTTTGGAAGCTTTCCAAAAAACATCTCAATGAAGATGAACTTAAAGAGGATTTATTTGACAATATTGCTGTATTGAGAAGAAAAATAGAAGACTATAAAGAAGAGAAAGCTGAAAAAGAGAGAAAGCTAAAAGAAGCAAAAATGAAAATCAATTTGGTTTCTCAAAACAGGCTTGGCGGGGATAAAAAGGATGATTCTGCATTTGGCGGGCTGAACGGGTTTAATAATTTCAACAAGCCAAGCCAAGACATGGGAACAAACCACGTACAACAGGATGAAAATAAATCTGATTTTTCACACAGCAGTTTTAAAATGGGCGGCTTTGAATCAAAAGAGCCGCAAGAACATAGGACTGATGACTCTTTTGGGTTGAACAGCCCCTTTGCTGCAGATGATAATGTGCAGACGGAAAGCAAAACCATGACAGAAAAAAGCTCTTTTGGCATACCGGTGTCCAGTTCATCAGGAATTAACCCTGAAAACACAGATGTTTCTGTTCCGGTTGAATCATTCAAAACAGCAGAAGATTTATCTTATTCTTCGTCCTCGGACATGTATGGAACAGCAAAAGACACCAGCTACCCGACAGACGGAGGGCAGTTTGGCGCCGCAAAGGAGACTGACTATTCACAAGATACAAATGAATTCGGCGGGGCACGGCCATCGGATTATCCTTATGAACCGTCTTCTTCTAAAATGAACGAGGCAGAAACGCCAGCCAGTGAAGACAACTTCGGAATACCGGGGATAAGAAGATATACAAATGACGCGCAGCCATTGCAAAAACCTGCGGAAAGCGAATATAAGCCGCTGACAAATGAAGGATATAAGCATACACTTGGAGATGAAACAGAGAAAAGCAGCCCATATGACATACCGGGCGTAAGAAGATATACCGGAAACGAGCAAACCGTAGCGTCGCAAACCATAGGAGAAAACAAATTCAAAATACCAGGGCGAGAAAGTGCTGATGAAGCAATGCAGGAAAAAACTTCTTCTGAGGATACTCAGGATTTTGGAATACCGGGCATAAAAAGATACACAAATGACGCTGCGTCACAGCAGAAAACGGAAGCTTTCAGGCAGGAAGAGCACAAATTCAAAACAATAGAAGAACTGACTCAGGAAGATAAAAATAAAAATAAAGCGGAGCAGAGCACAGAAAGCAGGCCCAGCGGGCTGCCGGGGCTGGACAAATTCTCCAATCGCAAAGAGCAGGCTGAAAAAACCGCGCAGGCAGCACAAAAAGAACAGGAAGTTATTCCTGTGTTTGTTCCTCCTGCGGGAGCAGCGGGCGCTGCCGAAGCGGCTGGCACAGCTGCGTCACTGAGCGGGCTGCCGGGGCTGGACAAATTCTCCAACCGCAAAGAGCAGGCCCAGGCAAAAACAAAAGAAGAGCAGCCGCCAGCGGAAGAAGTTATCGACAAAACGCCGATGGAAGACGATCCTTTCGGAATTCCCGGAATTAAGCACTATACGGGAATGGAAAACGTGGAAAAGGAAGCAGCAGCTGAAATTACCGAAGATGAAGATATAACCGAGGTTGTGGAAGCCTCAGAAGCAGCCGAAGATAATAGTGTTGATGAAAGGGATTTGGCCCAGGACGAACCAGCGGATGAAAGTTTGCAGGAAGAGGAGGAAGAAGAAGTTGTTCAAGAGCCGGAAATCATAAAAACAAAAGACAGGAGAGAAAAAGAGTATGATGAACTTCTGGCAATTCTCGGAGACGACCCGGAAAGCACAATCAGAGAAGTTGAAGATTTAACAAGAGAGCTGCACAAACAAATACAAAAGCGTGACAAGGCAATGGCAGATTTGCTTAAATTGAATGACGCCGCTGTAAGATTGTCTACCCTTTCTTCAAACAAATGGCCGTATAAACAAAGGGCTATAGATGCGAGCAAAGAAAGAATTGATTACCTTGAAGCAGACAAACTGAAACTCAAGAGACACCTGGAAATGCTGGAAAGCAAAATAGAAGAAGTATGCTACGAAGAAACGCCTCAGGCAATATCCGACAGGATTAAAGCTGTTGATGAGGAAATAGAACAGCTTAAGCTGGAAAATGACAAGCAGGCGCTGGCAGAAGAGCTCATCCAGAAGAAAAAACTTTTGGATATGTCATCAGGCTCTGACCGGTCACATATTATCAATGATACTAGTGTATATATGAAGGAGCTGACTTTAGG
>CAZDZB010000119.1:0-6013 GCA_964509795.1 uncultured Christensenellaceae bacterium
ACTGCTTCTAAAAAAACAGCAAAGAAGGTCACCTCTAAAAAGGCGGCAGCCAAGACAACAAAAAAATCGCCTGTGAAAAAGAAAGCCGCGGGAAAAGCAAAGACCCCGGCAAAGAAAAAATCTGCTGCCAAGACAAAGACAGCAGCAAAAAAGAAAACAGCAAAGGCTAAGAAGAAGTAAGCGGCGTATGCGTTTTTGAGAAGGTAATGACCGGTCGCAGAGGCGCGGGGCATATAGGTGAGAAGTGAAGAGTGATCAGTGCAGCATGGTGCAACGGTAACTTTTCATTTCTCGCTGACCGGCCCTTTGTCTCTTGATGGTCTCACTATTTATTAAGGGGGAATGCATTTATGACTGTGCGACGTGTAGGTATATGTGTTACGGTTTTTGTTATCTGTCTTGCTTTTGGTTCAAAACAGCTGATGGCATCCTACGAAGAAGCTCTTGAGCTTTATAAAGAGAAAAAATATACTGAATCAATAAAGATAATCGCACAGGGACTCAATCCTGCAGAAGATATGAATCCTGAAGCGCCTAATTATAAACTTCGGTATCTTGCTGCTCATAATTACTGGCAGATTGGAAACATACAATCAGTGGTTGCCCATTTTCGCCGATGTATGAACATAAAGAAAGACACGGTTGATCCTTATATTGACCTGGCGTTTTTTTATTTTGATAAAAAATATTATCGTGATTCAGAAGTTACCGCTTCCAGGGGCCTTAAAATTAAAGAGAGTTCTCTCCTTTATTATATACTGGGTAAAATTGCACTTGTTCGGAAGAATTACTGGCAGGCAAAGGCCCTCTTTGAAAAGGCAAACTCCATGGACCCTGAACTGTATATTTCCTACAACGCTCTGGGAACTGTTCTCGTTTATTTAAATAAGTACAGTGAAGCCAACACTGCCTTCCTGGTGGCCAGGGCTTTGAAAATAGATTCATATGAAATACTGAATAACCTGGGACTGAGCTATGAAGGAATGGGGGATGTTGAAAAAGCACTGGGTTTCTACAAAAAAGCCGCTGAAATCAATGAAGATAACAGTGTGATTCAGAATAATATTGCGAGAATTGAATCAAGGGATTTGAAATAATAGATAGAAGTACGTTATCTCCTTCCGGTAGCGGACGGTAACGACTTATATTAAAATTCATCATAGGCTTTTTTAAAGAGTGGTAAAGACCGGGTTATACTGTCCTCTGAAACACAGTAAGTAATACGAAAGAATCCAGGGCCGCCAAAGCCGCTTCCCGGAACAACAAGAATATTGTAGTTCTGCAGATGCCTCACATAGGCAATGTCATCACCTCCCGGCGCTGCGCAAAAAATATAAAATGCTCCTTCCGGTTCAATAAATGAATAGCCCGCTTTTTTTAACCCGTCTGTAAATAGAAGTTTTCTTTTTTCATAAGGGGCAATGTCAACAGAGACATCGTTGAGTTCTGCGACAATCCGCTGCATCAGTGCAGGAGCGTTCACGTAACCCAGAATGCGGTTGCTTAATATTAATCCCGCCATAAGGGAGTTGATATCTGAGCATGAGGGGTTAACTGCGCAATAGCCTATGCGTTCGCCAGGTATGGAGAGACTTTTCGAGTATGACGTGACCACTATTGACTGACGGCAATGATGCAGGATGCTGGGAACCTCGATATTATTATACACAATTTCACGATAAGGTTCATCAGATATGAGATACAGCTCTTTCCCCTTCTTGTTGAAATCGTTTATCAGTGAGGATAGTTCTTTGATGGAGTCAGCGCCATACACCTTTCCGGTTGGGTTGTGCGGTGAATTAATCAAAACGGCCCGTGTTTTATCTGTTACCGCGCGTGCTATATTATTGACATTGAGCGAAAAATCCTCTTCAGTATCAACCGGTATTATTTCTCCTCCATGATTTTGTATGTAAAATCCATATTCTGCAAAATAGGGTTTTGGAACAATGACCTCGTCTTTGGGATTGAGTATTGTTTTTAAAACAGTATTCAGCGCACCGGCAGCACCGCAGGTCATCACTATGTTTTCCAATGGAAGCGATACTTTCTGCTCTCGGGATACCTTTTCAGCTATTTTCTTCCTGACATCAGTGTAACCGGCATTGGGCATATAGGCATGAGCTCCTTTTTGAGGGGCTGTGGTCAGTTTTTTCAGAACATCAAAAAATTTGGCTGGCGGGTCCACGTCAGGGTTGCCCAGGGTAAAATCATAAACGTTCTCGTCACCGAACTGTGCTTTAAGTTTTGTGCCTTCCTCAAACATTTTTCTTATCCATGATGACGCTTTCATTGACTCGGTAATGTATTGTGATACTGTCATGTGTGCGCTCCTGCAACCTGTATATAAAGAACACCTGTATGATTTGTTGAGATGTTCCCTGATAGACACAATGTCTGACCAAAGCAGTAATTACTCTTAAAAAAGAACGAGTATTCTTGCCTTGTGAGGTGTCCATACTATATTTTTATCTGGAAAATATCCATTACAAAAACTGGCTATAAGGAATATTATTTGTAATTTCTCATAAATCGGGGGCATTTTGTGTCCCGTCCGCTGAAAATGAGTTATTATTATTTAATGTAAAGTAGGATTATATCATTGTATATTTTGGTTTCTTTGCGTATAAAGTAATTTTTAACAGTTGATTTATAATTATTATAATGGTATATATAAGAAACTAACGCAATAATCAGATAATTGATGATAGCAGCAAAATTTTTAAAAAAATGGTCATTCAGTGGGAATTTCTGACACTTATAGTTATGGATACATCGTGAAAACGGTATTATTTTAATTTGTAATTTTAAATACCGATTGAGATGTGCCCATAATAAAGTTTTTAGAATCTCCCTTGTAAAAGCGCTTACTGCCATAAAAAAGAGAGAGCCTTTTTGTACATACAGTATTTTCATGTAATAATAATCTTGACAAACAATTGCATAAAAAATGTGATGATTTTTAATTCATTTTTTTTTAAAGATATGTAATTCTGATAGTTTTTTCTGTATACATGAGGTACAGAGAGGGTTATTGTATCTTTGAATCGGGTAAAAGTATGACTATTGAAAAGAGAAAAATCACCGGGGAAACATATTCAGTGGAGTATCTTGAAGATGAGCACAGAATTATTTTCTCCGGCTTCTTTAGACTGCAATCAATTGAAAGTTATGAGGAGATCATTGATTTTGTGATGCATTATGCCATAAATTATAATAAAACACTTTCACTTGATGTTTCAAAACTTGAAGTAATAAATAGCTCTGGTATCGCATCTCTGGGGCTTTTTTTTGTCAAGTTACGTGATCATGACAATGAAAAAAAGATTAAAATGCTCGCATCCAAATACATTTACTGGCAGGCTAATTCCTTAAAGGATTTGACCGAGCTTAATGAAAACCTTGAGATCGAATATATCGTCCATCATTAAAGGTGTTATATGCAAAAAGGTACCCTCCCCTGGTACCTTTTTAAACCATTGTGCTCATTTTTTCTTTCTGATAATTAGCCAAGGATTTTCTTTATCATTTTTACAACGACATCAATGTCATCCTGGGAAGCATTATCAAGGAGCTTTTTAAAAACAGCAAGTTCATTACCGTAACTGGCGTCTTCCGCTATCACAAACCTGTCGCCAACCCCATAAAGCAACCAGTCTAAAGAAATCTTGTGTTTTATAGAGATGTTTCTCAGAAATTTAAAGGACGGATTTTGTGACCCGCATTCAACTTTCGCTACATATCTTCTGTCAATACCGGCTGTTTCGCCAAATTCCCGTTGAGTCATTTTCAGTTCTTTTCTCACACTTTTTAACCTGAGTCTAATTTGTGTAAAAAAACCGGCCTCTTTCGTGTCATTGAGGATATCTTCAGAAAGTATCTCATGATTTTTGTATCTTTCTGTGTATTTACTCCCCTGTTGTTCGATATTAGTACTCATATTACCTCGACCTTTTCTTTTATAGTGTTTACTGTAATCTAACTACATTTTGCTAAACAATCAAATATTTTCAAGAAAAATATTCTTATTCAACAAAAAATAGTTTTTTGCCAATAATTTTGTTACAAAATTGTAGCACAATAAAAATTATCATATAAGAATTACGTTGTTTATCGTGAAGCACATATATTTCGCGGAAATTTTCGTTGGCAGATAAAAGAGTGTCGATTTTTGTTACATAGAACAGGGCAAAACCCTTGAAAGATTATTTTTTTCTTGTATTAATACATGGAAAAATCAATACAGTTCAATAGATATTGATATTTTGTGCTGGAACGCAATAATGGCGTCTATTTTATTCTAATCAAATATGATTTAGAAGAGAGAGATGAGTCAAGCTGTTTATTTAATCAATTATCTTGATGAATATTAAAAATTAAGACGTAATGTAGAGATTTGTTTCGTTTATATAGGGCTATACTATGAATAAAAAACAGATGATAAGTGTTGATAAAGCATTGGCAATTGTTCTTGATTCGATAAAAGAAACAAGCGCTGAGAAGGTTCCCTTTCTTGAATCAGCCGGGAGAATTCTTTGTCAGGATATTGTTTCCACGCTTAATATTCCTCCTGTCGACAATTCGGCCATGGATGGGTATGCTGTTACTCAAGAGTCCATTCGCGGAGCTTCAGATGAGCAGCCGGTTGTTTTACCGGTGCAGGGCGAGATCCAGGCCGGGTCCCTGTATTCCGGGAAGGTTCTTGATGGATCTTTTGCTGTGGGCATTATGACCGGCGCGCCCGTCCCGCCCGGGGCTGATGCGGTGATACCGGTTGAATATACAAAAGAAGATGGAAACAATGTAAAAATTTTCAAGTCTTTGAACAGGGGAGACAATATACGAAGAAAGGGTGAAGACATTGCACAGGGGCAGGTTGTTCTAAAAAAAGGACGCACCTTGCGGTCTGCGGATGTCGGTCTTCTGGCATCGCTTAATATTACTGATGTAATGGTTTACAGAAGGCCGCATGTGGCCATCATCCCCACCGGCAATGAGCTTGTTGAGCCCGGTGATGAAATTAAGAACGGCCAGATAAGGAACAGTAACGCATATACATTGTTTGCGGAAATATCCAAATGCAATGCCGTGCCACACTACATGGGAATAGCCAGGGATGATTTTGAGGAGACGAGGGAAAAGTTCAGAAAAGCCTTTGAAAGCGACATCGTTATAACAACAGGCGGTGTGTCAATGGGGAAATATGATTTCGTAAAAGACGTTATGGCTGATCTGAACATTGATATTAAAATTGAAAAGCTCCTTATGAAACCGGGCAAGCCCTTTGTCTTTGGCATTAAGTCGGATAAACTTTTTTTTGGATTACCGGGAAATCCTGTTTCAACCATGGTCTCATTTATACAGTTTGTGAGACCAGCAATACGCAAGTTGATGGGAGCGCGGGAACTGCAAAAGCCTGTTGTGCATGCAACTCTTCAGCAGGACATTACTAAAAAAACGGAACGCAGGCATTTCGTCCGCGGTTATCTTACAATACAGGATGAAGAATTTTATGTGTCGACGACCGGGCCACAGGGTTCCGGTATTCTCACCTCCATGAGTGACGCAAACTGTCTTATTATTCTGCCGGAGGGCAGGACGGTTTGCAGGACAGGCGAAAAAGTATCAATACAGCTTATTCATCATGAGGAACTTGAATGAGCAAGTCATCCTGTGTTCTTTTGTATTCAGGCGGACTTGACAGCCTGTTGGCTGCAAAAATTTTAATGGACCAGGAAATTACCGTAACCGGTTTTCACTGTATTCTGCCCTTTATGCCCCCTGATCTTGATCCTGAAACACTTGATATAACTGAATTAGCCCGGCAAATAGGTCTCGATCTTGTCTTTCATCGTCTTGATGGCGAGTATGTTGATATTGTAAGAAATCCTCCCCACGGCTATGGTAAAAATATGAATCCCTGCATTGACTGTAAGATGCATTTTGTGCAAAAAGCCCTTGAATACATGAAACAGACCGGTGCTGATTTTATCGCTACCGGAGAGGTCGTTGG
>CAZDZB010000120.1:0-5889 GCA_964509795.1 uncultured Christensenellaceae bacterium
GAACATCAGCTTTGACAATTATATTCAAATCTTTGAGTTTGCCTTCTTCGATTTTCCCGAAAAGGTCATCAAGGGAAACAGTGGAAGACGACTGGTTCATTTCTTCGCGTTTTTTGACCTTGCGTTCTTCTGCCACTTTCCTTATGCGTTTGTCATCCGCCGCGTATATAGCATCCCCAGCGTCAGGCACTTCGGAAAATCCAATTACTTCAACCGGCATGGAAGGGCCGGCAGATTCAACCTTGTCACCCTTGTCATTTATCATAGCACGCACTTTTCCTGTAGAAAGGCCCGCGACCACGGAGTCACCTATGTGAAGTGTACCATTTTTGACCAGAACTGTTGCGACAGGGCCTCTGCCGATATCCAGCTGGGATTCAATAATTGTACCGACGGCTTTACCTTCGGGATTGGCTTTAAGCTCAAGTACCTCTGACTGCAGAAGTATCATTTCAAGCAGATTGTCCAGCCCGTCGCCTGTTTTAGCAGATACTTCGCACATAATGTGCTCTCCGCCCCATTCTTCGGCAACAATACCGTGTTCAGTGAGCTCCTGCTTTACTTTAGCAGTATTTGCAGCTGCAAGGTCAATTTTGTTTATCGCTACAATAATCGGCACTTCTGCTGCTTTAGAGTGGTTTATTGCTTCAATAGTCTGAGGCATTACGCTGTCATCTGCTGCAACTACAATTATGGCTATGTCTGTAACTTTTGCTCCTCTTGCACGCATTGATGTAAACGCCTGGTGGCCGGGAGTATCAATAAAGGTTATCATTTCTCCGCTTTTTGTGACGGTATAGGCACCTATATGCTGTGTTATTCCGCCTGCTTCACCTGCCTGGACATTTGCTTCACGTATGGCATCCAAAAGCGAAGTTTTTCCGTGGTCAACGTGGCCCATTACTGTGACTATTGGGGCCCGTTTAACGAGCAGCGCTTCATCAACGTGTGATTCATCGTGCTCATCCATCATCTGTTCTTCCTGTGTTTTTGCAAGTTCTTGAACCAACTCTACGCCAAACTCCGCTGCAACAACCTCTGCAGTATCAAAATCAATAATATTATTTACTGTTGCAAGAATGCCTAGCTTGAATAATTGGCCTACAATTTCGCTGCTTTGTTTTCCGATTTTTTCGGCTAGGTCTTTTATGGCAACTGTTTCAGTAGTAATTACTGCTTTTTCAATTACTATCCGCTCTATATTGGACGACTTTGACCTTTTGGATTTTTTACGTCTTGAACCTGTAGGAATATAAACGTCACCATATGCGAAAGTTTTGCTGTATTTGCCTTGTTTAGGATCAATTGCAGTCTTTTTGACTTTTGATGCATCCAAGGTTTTTCTTTCTTCTTTTTCCTTATCTTTGCGTTTGCTGTTAAAAGAATTAGACCTGGAAGGCCTTATTGTTGTTGAACCGGTGCTTTCAGATGCCGCTTTTGGCTTTTGCTGGGTATAATTTTTTTCGCCTTTTGCTGCTGACGGCCTTGTATCACCTTTGTCGCCGTACTTGCTGTTATCCGGAGGCTTTGGCCTTGAATACTGCTGCTTTCCCTGGCTCTTGTTCGCAGGGGGCCTTTGCGCCGGAGCATTGGTTTTTTTCCGGTCTTGGTTTCGCTGCTGGAATTTTTCTCGTTCCGCTTTGCGTTTTTCTTCCTCCAGCCGTTTTTCTTCCTTTGTAGGGGCACGACGAACAACCCTTATCCCGATTTGGGGGGCGGGTGATTCGATTTTTTTGGTTTCTTTTGGTTTAGCTGCAGGTGTCTTTTTGGGTTTTTCTTGTGTTTCAGTTTTAGGTTTAGCTGCAGTTTTTTTGGCAGGAGCTTTGCTTCCGTCTTTTGCGGCTTCTTTAACGTTTTCCTTTGGAGAAACAGCTGCAGTTTTTTGTGCAGTTTGTTTAGAAGAATCTTTTGTATCGGCTTTTTCGTCCTTTTTAGGTACAGCTTTTACAGGGGTAGTTTTTGTCTCCACCACTGTTTTTGCAGCCTCTGCTTCCTTCAATGCGGCCTTTTCTTCCTGTAGCCTTTTTGCAATCTGCTTTTCGATCTCCTGGAGCTCGTCAATTTGACTGCTGACCTTTTCCTTAGAAAGCCGGACTTTCCCTAATAGATTTCCCGCGTTTCCCTTTGTATCTTTTGTGAGTTTTTGTACACTTACTTTGCTCATTTAAGACCTAAGCACTCCTTTATATGTTTTTCTGTATTTAATTTAATTTCAAGGTCAATTTTTTAATCTCCCCTGCAAAGTTCTCGTCATTAATTGATATAACCTTAAGTTTGTCTCTGGATGTAAGTTGATAAAATATATCAGAAAAATCATCACATATCATATCAACTTTGTAGTGGCTGCACATGTCAGTTACATCTTTTTTAGACCTTTCAGATGCACTGCTTGAGAGCAATACGAGTTTTGCTTTATGGGATTTGACAGTTTTTTTTACATTGTCATACCCCATAGATATTTTGCCTGACCTTATACATAATCCAAGCATTCCCTGAACGTTGCTATTCAATTATATCTTCCTTTAGCTGAATTAGCAAATCTTCATTTATTTCTATCTCCAAAGCTCTCTCCAGAGCTTTGGATTTGTAGGCTTTAGACAGGCAATCAGCATTTCTGCACAAATATGCGCCTCTTCCGGATACTTTTCCCGTTTTATCAACAAGTATCTCTCCTTCCGGAGTCCTTACTACACGAATAAGGTCGATTTTCAAAAATCTCTCCCGGCATCCCACACACATACGTATGGGCTTTTTTCTCTGGGGCTTTTGGTGCTTTGTGCTCATAGTTTATTATTCTTTTTCATCCTCTTGTTCTTTGTCAACTTCCTCTGAGGCCTCTTCATCGTCATAAAAGCCTTCATCTTCAGGTAAACCTTCTTCGTCAGATTCGTCTTTTTCATCTAGACTTTCATCATCGTCTGACAGGTTATATTCTGTATCATCCAGAGTATCAATATCAAGGTCGTAGTCAAAAGATATTTCATCTTCGAGATCGAGCATATCATCATTTTCATATGATTCTTCTTCAGCGAAATCATCCTTGAAGTTGCCGTCTTCGTCGACCAGCTCCATAATTTGTGATTGGCTTTTTATATCGATCTTCCATCCTGTAAGCTTAGCGGCCAGTCGCGCGTTTTGGCCCTCTTTGCCAATTGCCAGAGATAAATGATTGTCAGGAACAACTACCCGGGCTTTTTTGCCTGATTCATATAAGTACACCATGACAACTCTTGCAGGGCTCAAAGCGTTGGCTATGAATTCCACAGGGTCTTCTGACCAGTCTATGATGTCAATTTTTTCTCCCCTGAGTTCATCAACCACTCTTTCAACGCGGATACCCCGTTGGCCTACGCATGAGCCTATGGCGTCAATGTTCTCATCAGAAGAGTAAACCGCGATTTTGGAGCGCTGGCCTGCTTCTCTTGCAACGCTGACTATTTCAACGACTCCGGACTGAAGTTCAGGCACTTCCATTTCAAAAAGCCTTTTAACAAGACCCGGATGGGATCTTGATACTATTATCTGCGGGCCTCTTTTTGTTTTCCTTACTTCCATAACGTAAACTTTAATTCTGTCATTTGCGTAAAGCCGTTCGTTGCGCATTTGTTCAGAAGGCGGCAGGTATCCATCAGTTTTACCTAGTTCAACATACACATTGTTGTTTTCAACTCTTTGGACAGATGCCGTAATAACTTCGTCCTTTTTTTCTTCAAATTCCCTGGTTATAATTTCTCTCTCGGCTTCTCTTATTTTCTGCACGACAACCTGCTTGGCAGTCTGGGCTGCAGTTCTTCCGAAATCCACATCCTTAACTTCTGTCTGCCAAATGTCATCAATCTCATAATTAGGATTTGTTTTCTGCGCATCCTCCAATGAAATCTCGCATTCATCATCAATAACTTCATCGACTACAGTTTTCAATGCATAGATTTTAATGTCCCCTGTTTCTCTGTCAACTTCCGCCTTGGAATCATGTGCAGGGCCGACACTTTTTTTATATGCTGCATTAATAGCTGTCTCAATAGCTTCTATTAAAAAATCCTTGCTTATATTTTTTTCTTTTTCTAAAGCATCTAATGCACTTATGAATTCAGCATTCATGAATAATTTCCTTCCTAAAAATATTTTAAAACTCGATTGCTAAAACCGCTTTAGCTATCTCTTTTCTGTTAAATTCTAAGTCGCCATTGGTACCTTCAATGATTATTTTATCTTGGTCTGCACCCTTTAATACTCCGATGAACTTTTTCTTTCCGTCTTTAGGAGCATATAGGCTGATTTCAATTTTTTCGTCTATATTCCGCAGGTAATCTGAAAGGTATTTGAATTCCCGGTCAAGGCCTGGAGACGAAACCTGCAGAAAGTCGTAGTGCCCCGCTGTTTCTTCATTTGCGTCTAGTAACGGATCCAAAGATTTTGATACCAGTTCACAGTCTTCAAAGCTTATCCCGTCTTTTTTGTATATATATACTATCAGCTTCCAGGGGCCGCCCGGATTTTTATATTCCACATCAACCAATTCATAGCCAAGTTCATTTATTACTGGCTCAATGATAGCCGTAGCAGCTGATTTTAATGATTTTTTAGCCAAATTTATCTTTCCTTTTTGATTTATAATGCCGACACAAAACTAAAGAGTGGGCATTCCCACTCCTTACCTTTGATATCCTACTTTATTCTACAATAGGTATTATATCATAAAAAAATTTTTTATCAACAAAAATCTTTTATTTAGGGCATTTCAGGATAATGGAGAGAAAACAGAAGCTTTTCTTATTTTTTTAATGATAATTTGATTTTACATTATTTATTCAGCGTTGTTATTTGCCTTAATTAATTGTATAATACAAATTAGATATAGATACAATAATGAGGTATATCATTTTAAGTATATTTTTATTATAATAAGTGATAAAAATATTACAGGTAAACACATATATAAAAACAGCTTATGATAAATCAGCAGCTGGGTTTGTATTAAACATTACATGATGATTATAGAAAAATATATTTTATTTTATTAAGAATGTTCCGAACATTCTTAAATATCGTATCTATATTATTAATTTAACCATATAAGGATTTATAGATGGAAAATAGACAAAAAAACATTGAAAGCCACGACGGCAATAACGAAAATATATATATGGCATTAGTGCTGACAGGAGCTGTTTTAATATGCAGCCTTAGCTTTTTTTATCCTGTATCAATTATTTTAATGTTGTTTTTGATGCCTATGGCGTTTCAACTTGATGTATACAGGGGAAAACCGATTATTTCTATCGGAATGGGAGTTGTTATCGGAATATTTATTTTTTTTAATCAATTTAATTATTCTCTTTATATAATTCTGACGGCTTTTATGGGAGTTGTTGTTTTTCTTAATTACATTGTGTTTAAATATTTAAAGGTGGATAAATTCTCCGAGGGCTTAATATACAGTGCTTTATTTTCATTGACTGCGGGAATAATTACCGCTATTGCGGTTTTTCTTTTAAGAGGACAACAGTCTTTTTCGCTGGAGATAGTCGATGGCATAAAGGGGTGGATTGCAAACAGCAACCGGGGATTTGTTAATACAACCATAAATATGCTTTATAATTACGATTACATGCTGACCGATTCTAAAAATTATACTATGCTTGAGTTTATTCAGGGCATGAGCGGGTCAGTTGACTACGGCAGTGCGTTGACAAAGGCAGAAAAAATTGAAATGATAATGCCATATATTGAGGAACAGGTAAATATATACGCTATATCTTCACTGTTGTTGTATCCGGCCTTCTGCGGGATTATCACATGGTGGAGAGGCAATTACCGTTATTACAAAGACGTTAGCATGACAAAGGACGCGAAAATATTAAAACCAAAGCCTTTTTCCACATTTGC